>NZ_MOME01000034.1:0-36977 GCF_001983005.1 Protofrankia sp. BMG5.30
CGGTTCGCGGCAACCGACGCCGCTTGCTGGTCCGCTGCAACCACAGCACGAAATCCCGCGCCTCCGCCGGACACGCCTTCGACCATTCCACCTCCACCGCCCGCAGGAACCGCCACCAACGCAGCAACGCAAACGCATAGCTACGAATCGTCGCGGCCGAACATCCCTGCGCTACAAGATCACGCAAGAACCGTCGGACCGGCTCGACCGGCCTATCCGCCTCGTCCACCACACAGAACGGCTCGACACCAACCATCGGGACCACCCGACCCCACTCCGGCAGATCGATCAGATCAATCACACGATCACAATTATCGGACATCCGCACGCAGTCCTCTCACTCGGAACTGCGTGACAGTTACCGACGGGCCACCACCCGCCGCCTACGACACGCTGACCCTCCGCCCGGTAGTCCGGTCAACGGTCCTCCTCGGCACCCACGAACTCTCCCGCCAAAACGCCACCCCCAGCAGATCCGACCCGTACGCCACCTCCTCATCTTCGCCAGCCTCGTCACCCTCGCCTGGACCGTTCCTCCTCGTGGCTTCAACTGTCGACATGCTCCAGACAGGCTCGGAAGCAGAGAGTTCGCCGCTTTAGCGTTGCGTGATTCTGCTTCTTTTATCAGCCATTGTTGGCAACCAAATTCTTGATGCCCTCTATGCGGGCGAAGTTTGGAAACGTGAAATCGGACTAGTGATCCGACCGGTCGCCATCTTGTTGATCAGGGAGGTGCGGGTCCGCCTCAAGCGCAGGATTGACCCCGTGATCGGATTCGGTCGAGGTGTCGGGCGCGGCCCCGTTCAGCCGGTTCTGGGCTATCCAGGCCAGAACATCGTGGATCGCTCTTGCCTGCACGAGGCCGAGACGCTTGCCCTGCTCACCGTCCAAGCAGTGGATCTCAAAGACCATSGTGGGCGGCTCGCGACGCTCGCCGCCTCGCCGGCTGCTCGGCGTCGAAGACGCGCCCACCGACTGATCGTCGTGGCCTGATCCCATGCGCGCACGCTATGTGCGTGCGTGGCGGGAGTCCGCTAGGGCGCCCGACCGCATCCGTGGTCTTCCGAGTGTCCCTCGGGACATCGATGGTTCCCGGGACTTCGGAGTCCACAGGTTCCACAACCCTCAGTCCACCGGGCCAGGGAGCCAGAAGACCGGCCCCGGTGCTCGAAATGGGCGCCCAAGCCTCGAATGCGACCGCCAGGCGGCCGACGACCCGCTGTCCGGTTATGCGAGTTTGGCGAGGTCGAGGGTGGTTTCGTGGCCGTCGGCGAAACGGACGATCATGTGGGCAGTGCCGCCGATGGCCGCCAGGTAGGCGTTGAGCGTCGACAACAGGAGGTCGTGCGGCTGTTCCATGCGGCTGATGACTGCCTGGGTGACACCCATGCGGCGAGCAAGCTCGACCTGGGTGAGTGTGGCAGCCTGGCGGAGCGCGGCCAAGCCCATCGCGTAGGTACGGTCGGCTTCGGCCATGCTCGCACGGACCTGGGCGACCTCGTCAGCGATGTCGGGCCGCTGGGCTAGCTGACGGATGCGATCGTTGCCGCGGAGGAACGTGACGTCGCCCTCGGTCGTCTCGTTGTCGGTCATGGGGTGTCTCCTTGCTGGCGTAGAACACGTCGCCGATCGTCTTCTTGTCGAACCCGATCAACGCGACCACGACGCGGTCGTCGGCGGGGAACCAGCAGATGATCCGGACCGCGACGTCCGGATCGAACGGGTGGGCGACGCGCCAGAGCTCGTGGCGGCGGGCTTGCCGTACCCGTTTGAAAGTCGGGGACTCCTCGAAAGGTCTGGCCAGGAGCTCAGTGAGCGCCTGCAGGAGCGCGACGGCGACGGCGAGGAGGGTGCCTCCCTGTTCTTCCGCGCGGGTCAGCCAGCGGTCGAACTCGTCGGTCCAGTCGACGATCACCATCCCGAGTATGAGCCCCGGTTAATACAACGCCAAGCTCATACCCCGCTGCGGGCCGAGACGGTGCCGACGATGCACTGAACCCCAGCAGCACCAGCGAGACCGCGCTACGACGACCACAGTCGACGGCCAGAGCGAGTCTCTGCAGGTCGACAGCGACAGCGCGATGCTGCCGCYCACCCCGCGACTTCATCGTCCCGCGCGGCCAACGACTCACAGGTCGACCAGCACCCTCGTATGGGACGAACCCGTGCAGGACGAGCCGTCCCATAACGGGACAGTGCAGGCACCCAACTTGCTAACCAAGAGCAATCAAATGATGACCTGCCGCCATCGGCGCTGGTCCGGAAGTATCTCGATCGGCTACCTTCAGCCACAAAACAGCTACGGAGCGTGCCCCCAACGGGGCTACGCGCAAACCCGTGCATGATCCCTACTTTAGGAGATATCATACCCGGCTCCTTGGGGGTGCTAACCCGTCGTGCCCCGGTCGTGGCGGCGACGGGGGACAGGATCGATGCGATGTGCGCGGTTTCGCGGGTGATGGTCTGGATCGTTGTGCCGGCGAGAGCGATCTGGCAGGCAGCGCGGTGCGTCCGGCGGTCGTAGCGGATCTGCAAGCGGAGGATCTCGAACAGTCTTCGGGAAAGATCGTCTGGAAGGCCGGTGAGATCGACCGGGGTGACGGGCAGCTGGTCGAGCAGGGCTGCGTTCGGCGCCTGGTCGATCTCGTCTTCGAGAGTCGTGAGCTGCTGCTGTAGTTTGTCGCGCTCGACTTGGAGCTTGGCGCGGCCTTCGTTGATGTCACGGATGAACTCCTCGTCGGGATCCTCGACGAGGGCGAAGTTCATCGCGAGCCGCTTGCGTTTGGTCTCCGCGTCGGCGATGCGGCGGCGGATCTCGGCTCGGCGCCGTTCACGTTCCTGCCGGCGCTCGTCGTCGACGATCTGGAGCTTCCGGCTGAGCAGATCCTGGCGGTACTGCCCGAACACCCGCTCGCTCAGAAACGTGGACAGCCCGTGCAGAAGGTCGTCCTCTCGTACCCAGATGCTGGTCGTGGGGTGGCCAGTCGGCTGGTAGTTCTTCTTGGGATAGCAGAGGTAGTAGACGGTGCCCCGCTGGTGCTTGCCCCACRTCCGGCGCCCGCACAGCGAGCAGGACAGGAAGCTGCGCAGCGTGTAGGTGTGGGCGGCATCGGCGTGGCTGCTCTGGCCTGGAGCCGTCCGGGACCGTTCGCGGTGCTTGGCGATCTGCTGGGCCTGCACATAGGTCTCCAGGTTCACGAGAGCCTCGTGGACCTTTGTGGGGGACCAGACCCAATCCTCAACGGGGTTGATCCGATTTTTCCCCTTGCCCTTGCGGGCCCGGCGGTTCCACACCATGTGCCCGGTGTATTTCGGATTGGTGAGCACGTCCCGGACGTTGGAGTAGGTCCAGCGCCCGACGGCCCGAGTGATCTCGACGGGGGTGGGTGGCGGGTTGATGACGAGATCGAGGTTGAGCCTGTCTGCGATCGACTGATAGCCGAGACGTTCGGCGACGCGCATCGTGAAGATTTTCGTGACGACGGGGCCCTCGACCGGGTGCACGGCGAGCCGCATCTTCTTCTGCCCTCGGGCGCGCTTCGCCGGGACCGGGTGCGGGATGCGGTCCGGGACATACCCGTAGCAGGGCTTGCCGATGTTGTAGCCCTGCTCGGTGTGGACTTCGGTGCCGTCCCAGGACTTCTCGAGCATCTCGGTGACGTACCACTCGGCGACGCCCTGCTTGACGCGGCGGGTGAGCACCTGGGTCGCCGTCTTCGACCGGCGGCCACCCTGGCCCTGGCCGAGCCGGAGCGGCTCGTCGGCAGCGAGGAGCGGCACTCCTGCCTGCTCAAGCTGGTGTTCGATCTCGGTGGCGACGTAGGCGCGCCGGGAGATCCGGTCGATGGACTCACAGATCACCACATCGAAGCGCCGGTCGGGCCGCTTCGCCTCCTCCAAGAGGTCCGTGATGCCGCCGTCGCGGGGGATGGGGATCTGAAACATCTCGTGGGCGTTGCTCAGGCCGCGCTCGGYGAGCTCCCGGCGCCCGGACTCGATGTCGTAGAAGTGTGCGACGACGACCGCGTTCTCGGGCAGCACATCCTGGCACGTCCGCAGCTGACGAGGCAGCGACAGCGTCGGGTCCTGCTGGTCGTAGGTCGAGGTGCGGCCAGCCCAGGCCGCCCGGATCAGCCAGGAGGCTTCCTGTGTTCCTCCTGCGCCCGCGGTGTGCGGGCTGGCTACGCGGCGCGATTCCGCCCATTGTTGGATCGCTGCTGGTCTAGCCATTCCAACACATCCTTGATCACCTTTGCTTGTTCGTGGGCCAGCCGTTCGCCATCTGCCCCGTCGATGATGTGGACCTCGAAGTCCATCGACGGAGCGCCCGCCGTCTCCGGAAACTCGTCGCCGTGCTCAGGGGATCCCGCCGACTCCATCTGCGGATCCATCTCGTCTACCCGCCTAACGGCAAAGATCTGCCCAATCGTTGACCGGGGAAGTGGACACAAGCGAGAAGACCCGAAGCTGGATGGTGAGACCGGGGACGATCGACGAATTCTGCTTCTGCGGACCTTCTGTATCTCGGCATACCGCTATTACCATGCCAGGGCGCCGTCGGCAGTTATGACCGGTACCTGATATTGATCTAACAAGATTTCCCAGGTGTGCAGCTCATCCCGTTTACATAAGAGCCGGTCGAGGGAAGAGCAGATGATCGGATCGAAATCGCGGTCCTCGCGGCCGAGCGAAGCCGCGAGGTCGTCACGTCCACCGTCCCGGCGGGGCGGGCCTCCAACACCCGAAAAAGCCAGAACCATGATCTCGTCGACCGGCTCGGGCAGATCGTAGAAGAACCCGGTCAGAACGGCCTGCCCTTCGGCAGTCTCCTGGCATGCCTTGAACTGGCGGGCGAGCATGTGGATGCCGTTCACGCCACGGGCGTTGGTGCGGCCGTAGAATGCGGCTCGCACGCGTCCGTCATCCGGCCTGGCCAGCTGTGCCGGTGGTATGAGCCGAAACTGCCATGACAGTGCCTCGTCGCCGCTGCGGTAGAGAACACCGCCAGTGAGCACCGTTCGGCCTGGCCCAGAGCGATCGCTCATCGCTTCGCGCTCCCACTCTACTGTCGCGCCGATCGTGCAGTCTGCGATCACCGCGCGCAACGGCAGTCCAGCTACGCTGAAGCCGTTGGGCCCGGGCCTGGGAGCGTAACGCCGGCCAGTCGAAAGGAGAGGCCCCGGTCGGGGAATGCCGGCTAGGAGCCCCGTGCCTACCAGGTGGCGCGTCACCGCTGACCACCCTCCTTACGGGTATCAGCAGGACCAGGCGCGTTCCGGTGGGCCTCCGACGTTAAGATTCCGGAACGCTCCTCACACGGCTGTGCCGTTCCTCATCTCCTGCTGCTGGAGTGTGCGGAAGGCGCGCCGGAAGAATCTGTGGTAGGCGGGGTTGCGGTCGATACCGAGGTAGGTCCGGCCCAGCCGGTGGGCGGCGAGGCCGGTCGTGCCGGCGCCGCTGAAGGGGTCGAGGACGACGCCGCCGGGTGGGCAGCCGGCCGCGATGCACCGCAGGGGGATCTCGAGCGGGAAGGCCGGTGGATGTTCGGCCGGTGTGGGCCGGGTGGGGAGGGTCCAGACGTCGCCGGGGTTGCGTCCGCGGAGGGCTGTGGCCTGGTCGGGTGGCCAGGGGCTGCGGGGTGCGGAGGCTGCGTGCGGGCGGGTGCCGCCGCGGTGGGTCCGGCGGGCGAGGGTCCGGTCGCCGGTGTAGGGCTGGCGGATCGCGTCGATGTCGAAGTAGTACCGCGGCTGGCGGACCAGGAGGAACAACAGCTCGTGGTGGGTGGCGAGCCGGTCGGTGGCGGGGGTGGGGGTGGGATGCGGTTTGTGCCAGATGATCGCGTTCCGCAGGATCCACCCGTCGGCCTGTAGGGCGAGGGCGACCCGCCATGGCATCCCGAGCAGGTTCTTGTGCGGTATGCCGGCGGGCGGCCGGTAGCGGGGCTGGTGGGGGTGGCCGGGTCGGGTGCGGTGGTAGCCGTCGGAGTTGGCCGCGTAGCTGTCGCCGAGGTTGAGCCAGACGGTGCCGGTCGGGACGAGCAGTCGACGGATCTCGGTGAACACGGTCCGTAGCCGGTCGAGGTAGGCGGTGGGGGTCGCTTCCCGCCCGTAGGCGTCGGCGACGGCTGGCGGCCGGTCGCCGCTGTCGGGGGTGTCGTAGCTGCGCAGGCGCCAGTAGGGCGGGGAGGTCACCACGCAGTCGACCGAGCCGGTCGGGAGTCGACCGAGGACGGTGAGGGCGTCGCCGAGATAGAGCCGTATCCCGGGCTCGGTGTGGTACGGCGACGTCCGCGCCGCGGGGCCGGAGGGGTGGTCGGGTGCTGATGGGCGGGCCGGGTCGGGCGCGGCGGCGTTCATGCGGCCCTCCGCTCGGTGGCGGCGTCTGCGGGGCGCAGGYCGAGGCGGGTCAGGCCGATGTCGTGGAACGCCGGGTTCAGGTCGATCCCGAGGTAGGTCCGGCCCAGCTGGCGGGCGGCGAGGCCGGTGGTGCCGGCGCCGGAGAACGGATCGAGCACGGCCCCGCCGGGGCGGCAGCCGGCGGCGATGCAGCGCAGCGGCAGGTCGACGGGGTAGGCGGCGTAGTGCGCCTGGCGGAGCGGCCGGGTGCTGATCGACCAGACGTCGCCGGGGTTGCGCCCGGCGGGGTGGGCGGCGGTGTGCTGCCGGCCGGTGGGTCGCATCGCCGCGCCGGGCGGGTCGCCGGGGAAGGCTGCGAGCTGCTGGTATTTACCGGTGCCGTAGACGCTGGCGCCGCGGCGGCGCCGGGTGGCGTCGATACCGCCGTGTCGGCCTTTGCGCGCGCCGCCGATGACGATGCCCTCGGCGAGGGCTTCTGGGCGGGCCAGCGGTTCGCGGATCGCGTCCAGGTCGAAGTAGTAGCGCGGCTGGCGGACCAGGAGGAACAGCAGTTCGTAGCGGGTGGACAGCCGGTCGCGGACCGATTCGGGCATGGCGTTGGGTTTGTGCCAGATGATGGCGTTGCGCAGGATCCAGCCGTCGGCTTGGAGGGCGAAGGCGACCCGCCACGGCATCCCGTGCAGGTTCTTGGCGGGCAGCGCCCCGATGCGGTCGACCCCGGCGGCGCGTACCGACTCCCGCCRCACGGCGGCGGCGTCCCGGCCGGCCAGGGTGCTGGTGCGCAGGGGATCGGTGGTGCGGCCGGGGCGGGCGGTGCTGTAGGAGTCGCCGAGGTTGAGCCAGACGGTGCCGGTCGGGGTCAGGACGCGGGCGAGTGCGGTGAAGACGCGGCGCAGGGTGGCGATGTAGGCGTCGGGGGTGGGTTCGTGGCCGTACTGCCGGTCCTCGACGGTTGCGCCGCAGCGCTGGCAGGTCGTGGTCGGTGGGCCGCCGTCGGTGCGGGTGATGGTGCAGGTGCGGGTGTGCCGGCAGCCGGGGTGGCCTCCGGTCCAGGTCCGGGTGTGGTAGTCGCGTAGGCCCCAGTAGGGCGGGGAGGTCACCACGCAGTCCGCGGAGCCGTCGGGCAGACCGGTGAGGACCTCGACGGTGTCGCCGGTGTAGAGGGTGATCCCGGGGCTGGCATGGTGGGGCGGCGGCGGGGTCATGCTTCCCGCCTCGGGGTGTCGACCGGTCCGCTGCTGGTGGTGGTGGGGAACTCCCAGGGGGTGAGGGTCGGGGGGAGGACGCCGGTGCCGGGCGGGGCGAGCAGTTGCGCGCGGAGGAACGTCCGCCCGTCGATGATCGCTTCGTGGGCGTGGGGGCAGACGATCCACAGTTCGGGTGGGGCGGGCCGGCCGGCGATGGTGCGGCCCCAGACGGTGGCGCCGGTGTAGACGGGGTTGGTCAGGATACGGCGGATGATCGTCGTGGTCCAGGGGCGGGGGGCGGGGTACCAGAGGGGGTCGGCGGCCAGCCGGGTGACGATCGCGGTGGGGTCGAGCCGGTCCTCGAGGTACCAGCGGTAGATCAGGGTGACGACGGTGGCGGCCGGGGGGTCGATGACGAGGCGGACCCGGCGGCGTGGTGTGCCTGTGGGGTCGGGGACGGTGACGCGGTGCGCGCGGTAGCCGAACGGGATCGGGCCGAGGTGGTAGCCGGCGCGGACGAGCGCGATCTGTGCCTGGCGGGCGCGTTGGGTGGTCCAGGTGTGGTGGGCGGCGAGGAGATGGGCCTGGCGGGCGGCGTGGCGGGTGGCGAACGGGTGGGTCCAGCGCCACCACCGTCCATGTGTGGCGGCGGGCTCGCCAGGTGAGGAGGCGGGGGTCAGCCGCGTCGGGTCGTCCCCGCCTACGCGGGGATCGGGCTGGACCGGCGGGGGTGCGGGGGTCGTGTTGTGCGGGTCGGGCATGAGGACTCCAACCGGAGGCGGCGGCAGGGTCCGCCGGGGTGAGGCAAGGGGGTTATGCGGCCTGGCGGGTGGCTGGGAGGCCGGGGCCGCGGGTGGGCCGTGGCGTGACCGTGGCCGGGCCGGGCGTGGCCCGTCGCGCTGACCGGCCGGCGGCGGCACACTGGAAGACGATCACGTCGAGGTGGGCGGTCCGCGCGGTCCGCGGCCCGGCCGGGGCGGGTGCGCGCGGCCGACCGGCGGGCCGGGCCGGGGGGATGGCCACGGTGGCGCCGCGCAGGGCGGTGGTGAGCGCGACGCACCGCTCCACGGGAACGAGCCCGATCCCGCGCCCGGCGTCCAGGACGAGCGAGGCCAGGTCGACCCGTCCGGCGCCGCGGAGGTCGGGCGGGAGGACGACGACAAGCCGGCCGCCGGGGCGTGTCACCGCCGGGAGACCGGACAGCGCGGCGCGCACCTGGTCCGACCCGGCGCGGTCCGGGCCGCCCTTGGAGAAGTCCGGACCGTCCCCGGACGGGCAGGCGGTCCCGTGCCCGGGACCGGGTGGGCGGATCGTGGTCAGGACCAGGTCCACCGGGCGGACGAGTCCGGTCCAGGACCGGGCCGACGGCGACTGGTCGAGGACCATGCCGTCTCCGGGGGCACCGCGTGTCTTGGCGGCGGTGAGGTTGCCGCGGGCCAGGTCCCACCAGCCGGGATCGCCGGTCAGCCCGACGGCGTGCCGACCGGCGCGCAGCGCCTCGACGCAGACGGTGCCGGCGCCGCAGTCGGGGTCGTAGACGGTGTCCCCCGGCCGGGTGTAGGCGGCGATCGCGTGGGCGGCCACGGCCGGTGGGATCGCCGCCGTGTCCGCAGTGGTGGCGGGCAGGTAGCCCCCTGCGGTGAGCTGGTGTGCCAGGTCGTGCTGGCCGGTCGGCCATACCGACAGCCACCTGCGGCCGGTCGGCCCGCCGGCCGGTTCGGGGATCACCGCTCTGGCCCCGTCCCGGCCACGGAAATTAGTACGACATCACCGGGGTTCGCTTGTGGTCTGTGGTCGGTGTTGCCCCTGACCAGGCGGTTCCGACTCGCCATGACCCGGCGCGCCTCGTTGACATGGCTTCGGTTTTCCTGAAGGTTCCTCACGTCGGATGCTCTCTCGATGGTTCGGGTKAAGGTGAGGGGCTGGGGTTGGCGCTCGCTGTGGTTCGCGACCTGCGGGACCAGCGGCCATCGGCGGCGTCTGCCGACGAGTTGGCGATGTTCGAGACAGACGTGCTCGCGGGGTTCGTGCTCGCCCGCTCGTCGGCCGGGCTGACGGACGGGACGATCCGCAGCGACGTCGGGAACCTGGAACAGATCCGGTCGTGGTTCGGCCGGGCGCTGTGGGAGATGGAGCCGGCCGACGCAGACGCCTATTTCGGTCGGGTGCTGCGGGGTTCGCCGAGTGGAACACGGCTGGCCAGGGCGGCGGCGCTGGGCACGTACTTCGAGTTTGTGGAGTTGCGCCACAAGGTTGAGCTCCACCGGATGACCGGACGCGTTGTTCAGTGTCCGCTGGACGAGATGAACCGGCCGCGTGGAAGCAAAGACGCCAGACTGCGGATTCCTCCTGTCGACCGCGAGATAGCCGAGTTGTTCTCCGGCTGGTCGCGAGAATTGGCGACGTGCCGGAAGTTCGCTCCGAGCGCTCGCAACTACACCGCGGCGCGGCTGATGGCGGAGGTGGGGCTGCGGGTGAACGAGGCCCGCTCGCTGGATCTCGCGGACGTCCGATGGGAGCTGGGCCGCTTCGGCAAGCTCCATGTCCGTCACGGCAAGGGCGCGTACGGTTCGGGGCCGCGGGAACGAATGGTGCCGCTGATCAATCGCGCGGGCCGGACGTTGCGCTGGTACATCGAGGACGTGTGGGGCCACTTCGACGCGGACCACACCCGTCACGGCGCTCCGCTGTTCCCCTCCGAGCGGCGTAATGTCGACGGGTCGCCCGCACGTGTCGGCTATGACGCGCTGCGTTCCGGGCTGKCCGCCGCTGCGGCCGAGCACCTGCCAACATGGAAAAATAGACTTACTCCACACGTCCTGCGTCACTACTGCGCTTCCCAGCTGTATCTGAATGGCGTCGATCTCATCTCGATCCAAGAAATGCTCGGGCATTCCTGGGTAGCCACGACGATGCGCTATGTTCATGTGCACCGTACTCGCATCGAAGACGCCTGGGTAGCCGGGCAGGAACGAGCCGCCGAGCGACTGGAAGGGCTGATCCGGTGAAATGGAATCTGCGGCTTGCCGCCGCGAAACGCGACATCTGGAAGGCGTCCGAGTTGCAGCGGGCGCTGGCCGAACACGGCCTGGTTATTTCGGCGGGAAAGATGTCGGGCCTGTGGTCGGGACAGCCCGTGTCCCTCAAACTCGACGATCTTGACGTGATCTGCGTCGTGCTGAACTGCGAGATCGGTGAACTGCTGACACCCGAGCCAGCGAAGGTGACGCGACCGGGTCAGGTCGAGCCGCCACGGACCGCCGCCGCCAGTTCCGTCGCCACGGTGGTACCCCGTCGCCGTGACGGCCGCTCGCTCCCGCCGACCTGAGCGGGTATGACGCCACCCGACAGGCAGCACGCCAGTATCGCCAGGACGGCGACCAGCTGTGCCTCCTGCCTGGCCTGGGGCCTGCCCTACCGGCGAGGGCTGTGCCGGGCCTGCTACGACTTCATTGCACCCCGCTATGACCATCCTGTCGGCGAATGCGGTGCCTGCCGCCGCCGCGAGCCACTGAAGAAGGGGTTCTGCCGGTTGTGCTGGTGTCAGGCACGGCTGGAACGCACGACGGGCACCTACAAAATGCTGATCCCCCACGTCCGTCTGGTTCGCCATCATCAGCTGTTCTTCGCGGATATGGCCGGCTACCGAGATACCCACACGGCCCCGCGGCGTTTCGACGAGACCGGTCGAAAACCCCCGCCACCACCCACGTGCCGGCCCACGATCCGCTACATCCAGCCGGCGTTTTCCGACCACGTGATCCGTCGGCGCTACCGGTACGGACAGTTCGACCTGCGCCGAGGACCGGCGCCCGACAACCCATGGTTGGCCTGGGGTCTGTATATCGCCCACAACCTCGCCGAAAGAAGGGGCTGGGGGCCATTCGTCCGAGGCGGAATGCAACGGACCCTGGTCATGCTGCTGGCCGGGCACACCGACGGAGAACTGATCCGCGTCAGCGACTTCTACGAGACCGTGGCCGAGCACTCCACGAACATCGACGACACCATCGAAATCCTCACCGTCATGGGTGTCGTCCTCGACGATCGGCAACAGGCTTTTGACCGGTGGCTGCGAGCCGAACTCGACGGGCTCGCCCCAGCGATCCGCAGGGACACGCATACCTGGGCCACGACGCTGCGGAACGGCGGCCCGCGAAACCGGGCCCGAACCCCGAGCACCGTCAGCAACTACCTGCACGCCATCCGGCCCGCGCTGACGACCTGGTCGACCCGCTACGACCACCTGCGTGAAATCACCCGCGACGACGTCATCGCCTACCTCGACACGCTGACCGGCTCCCCACGCGACAAGGCCACCACAGCCCTGCGGTCGCTGTTCGCGTGGGCGAAACGCACGAACATCATCTTCCGCAATCCCGCTGTCCACCTGCACGTCCCACAGCGGGACGACCCGGTCTGGCAGCCCTTGCGCCCAGACGAACTCGCCCGCACCCTCGCAGCGACCACCACCGTGCACGGCCGCCTGTTCGTCGCCCTGGCCGCCATCCACGCCGCCCGCGTCGGACAGATCCGCGCCCTGCAACTCGACGACGTCGACCTCGGCAACCGCCGCATCACCATCGCCGGCCACGCCCGGCCCCTCGACGACCTCACCCACCAGACCCTGCTGGCCTGGCTGGAACACCGCCGAACCCGCTGGCCGAACACCGCCAACCGGCACCTGATCATCAGCCCGTGCACCGCCGGAGGACTCGGACCCGTCAGCTACCCCTTCCTCGCCCGACCCCTGCGCGGACTGCCCGCCACCCTCGAACGGCTGCGCATCGACCGGCAGCTCGAGGAAGCACTCACCTCCGGCGCCGACCCCCTGCACGTCGCGGCAGTCTTCGGCGTCAGCGACACCACCGCGATCCGCTACGCAGACAACGCACGCCACCTCCTGGCGCGCCCTCACGAGACCGACCCGCTCGAGTCACCGCGAACCCAAGCGTCCAGACCGGACGGCGAGCCACACCGACACTTGGGTTCGGGCTGAGAACACCTCAATTTCTCTGAACTCGCGCAGGTTTCCGCTGGCGTGAACAGCAGGAGATCGGAGTGCACCCGGCGGGTGGCCCCACATCCAGTCAGCGGAGGCGGCAGCAGCCCATGAGAAAGATCGACGGTTGGGTGGTCGCTGTCCAGTGGGATCTCCACGAGCACGATCCGGTCGGCCAGGACCAGCCCGGCCCGCCAGGCCGTGTCCACGAGCAGCGGGGTCGGGTCGACAAACCGCCCGCCTCTGCGGTCACCGTGGGTGATGACGGCGAGGATGCCGGTCGGGGTGAGCAGCGCGTCCCAGGCCACCTGGTGGACCCAGCCGCTGGCCGTCGGAATGACCGCGGTGACGAGCAGGTCGGCGCGGTCCGGTCCGCGGTCGGCCGGTCCCGGTCCGGTTCGCCCGCCGGCGGCATGGTGGCGGTCGAGTCCGGGTCCGGACGGGGACGTCGGGTTTTCCTCGTGTCCGGGTGGTCGGCGGATCGGGCTGGCGGTCCGGGTGCGTACCCGCCGTCCAAGGCGGAGGAGCGCCTCCGCGGCCTGCGGCAGATCATCGAAGGGATGCCGGCCCGCGGCGTCCTCCCCGGCGCGGGAACCAGGCATCGGCACCGGGTTCCCGGCGGGTGGAGCCAGCAGGAGGACCGTCTGGCCCGGCTGGGTGTAGAGGGCAGCGGTCCGGGTGACGGCCGCACCCAGCCAGGACGGCGCGGGCCCGTGTTCTTGCTGCCGGGCGGGTGGGCACGGCCACACCGTGACCGGCGTGTCCGGGTCGTGGCCGTGGTGGGGAGGCGGTGGCATCGGTGGGTCTCCTTGTCGACGTGTGCATGCCGTCGTAAGAAGAGACCGGTTTTCCGGGGCCGTTCGGCGCGTCACCCGCCAACTTTTTTCAAGATTTTCCTTGCTGGTATTCGGGTACGGTGCCAGCGTCCGCGTACAAAGCGGTGCCAGCATGATGCTGGCAGCCGGCCGTGATCCGGAGCCGAAACTTTTTCCGAGATTTTTCCGGAGCGGGTGCTGGCAGCGCGGGACGGATGCGACCGGTGTCCGCGCCGATGCCAGCATGCTGCCAGCGTTCGCTGAAAACCGCAGGCCAGTGGCACTCTTCCGCCAGGGCTGACGGGGTTCGCGGGACGGGGCGTCGCAGCATGCCAGCGATCATCCTGTGCGCCCTCATCCGTCAACCGTAAAGATCATACCGGTGTTTCTGGAAGATTTTTCTGGCTTTTCGCTGGCGACGGTACGGCTTCCTTGTGTGTGTCGATTCCGACGACATAAGGACGGCGAACGTGAATGACGACACGCATGCACCCCGACCGCTGAATCTCGATGCAGCGGCGGTCTGGCCGTTGGATACGGTGCGGGACTGCTTCGCCCTGCTGGTCGCCGGTCCGGCCCCGCTCGCGGTGGACGGGTGTGCCTTTCCCGGTCTGCCGGACCGGCCGGTGCCGTTGGACGAGCTGCGCGACCGGCTGCTGGCCGCCCGCTGCCCGCAGGCCCTGCGGGACGCGGCCTGGGCGGAGGTGGTCCGCCGGTCCCGCGCGCATGGTGGGGCGTGGACGGTGGGCTGCGCCGGGATGGCGCTGCCCGCGCTGGCGGCGGTCGCCGGACGGCTGTCCGCCCACGCCCCCGGTGACCCGGCCGACATCCACGCCGAGGTGGTGGCCGGGTTCGTCGCCGCGCTGGCCACCGTCCGCCTGGACCTGCCGCGGATCATGGTGCGGTTGCGGTGGGCGGCGTACCGGGCCGGCCTCGCCGCCGTGTCCCAGACGCTGGCCGCACCGCATCCGGACCCGGACCTGTTCGACTCCCGCGGCGGGGCGCACCGGTCCACCACCGGACATCCCGATCTTGTGCTGGTGGGCGCGGTCGCCCGCGGGGTCCTGACCCCGACCGAGGCGGACCTGATCGCCGCGACCCGGCTGGACAGCACACCGGTCAGCGCCTGGGCGGCCGGTCACGGCATGCCGCCCCGGGCCGCCTCCCGGCTGCGCGCCCACGCCGAACGCCGCCTGGCCGCCGACCTCACCGACCCCGCCACCCCCACCGACCCGGACGATCCGGTCCCCGCCCGCCCGGTCACCACCGCCACCACCCCCACCGGACAGTCACAGCCCGTCACCGATCGGGGGGTGCGGCAGAGCGCTCCCAACGCTGCCGCCCGTCGCCGTGTGGGGGTGCCCGCATGCGTCTGACCCTCCCGCGCCACCCCCGCGCGCGCAGGCGCGACGTCCCGACGACGGCCCGCACCGGCCGGGACGCGCGTGCCGCGGCACGGCGGGCCGGCCCCCGGCAGCACGGGCTGCCGGGGAGCGCGTGCCGCCGGCGCCGGCTCCGACGCTACGGCGGCGGCGCGGTCGCCGTCGCGCTGCTCGTCGTGCTGATCCTTGTGCTCGCCGCGGTGGTGGCGTTCGCCCAGCAGGTGCCGCCGCAGCAGATCCCGCCCCCGCCGCCGGTCGCGCCCAACCCGGCCACCGTCCTGACCAACATCCGCAACTGGATCATGGGGATTCTCGCCGGGTTGGCGACGGTGTTCCTCACCGTCGGTGGTGTCCGCTACATCCTTTCCGGCGGCGAGCCCGGTGAGGTCGGCAAGGCCAAGGACGCGTTCAAACATGCCGGCTGGGGCTACGGCCTGGCCGCTCTCGCCCCGCTGGCCGTGGAGATCCTCAAAGCGCTCGTTGGGACGGCGTAGACGATGACCACCCCCACTCTCCGCTCCTGCCGGGGGATGCCCGGCGTGCCACTGGCCGGCCGGACCGAGGCTCCCCGCCGGCTCCGACCGGCGGCAAGCGACGGCTACCCGACGGCGCGCCGGGGCGGGCGGGCCCGCCGGCGGGGTGGGCGGCGGGCGGTGGGGGTGCTGGCCGTCGGCCTGTTCCTGTTCCTTGTCGTGGGTGGGCAGGCGGTGGCCGTCGCCCAACCGGCCCCGCAACCCAACCCCCAGCCGGCCCCGGCGCCGACCGTGCAACCACAGCACCGACCGAATCCCCAACCCGGCCCGACACCGCTCCCACCCGGCACCGCCGTCGACCCCTGCACGCCGGCGTCGGGGCAGCCGGCGCCGACGGCCTGCGCCTCCCCGCCGGCGCCAGTCACCCCGACGCCCCCGCGCACGCAGCCCCTCCCGACCGCCCCTGGCAGCGACGGCGGCGGGTCCGGTGGGGTGGTCGGCTGGATCGTCGACGGCATCACCGGCGCGATCAACAGCTTCTTCAGCGGTCTGGTGGTCGCCGCGCTCAACCCGCTGCTGGACCTGCTCGGCCGCACCCTGCTGGCCACTCCCACCCCCGACCAGCTCCCCGCGATCGGCCAGCTGTGGACGACCTCCTGGCAGATCACCGTCGCCGGCTACAGCACCCTGATCATGATCGGTGGGGTGGTGGTCATGTCCTACCAGTCCGTGCAGACCCGCACCACGCTCAAACAGATCGCCCCCCGCATCCCGGTCGCGTTCCTTGCCGCCGCGTTCTCCCAGACGCTGGCCRGGCAGGCCATCGACGTCGCCAACGGGCTGGCCCGGCTCATGCTCGCCGACGGCCTCGACCCGACCAGCACCGCGGTGACGCTCCGTGACCTCATCCTGGGATCGATCATCCCCGGCCCCGGGCGGACGGTCAGCGCCGGGATCTTCGCGGTGTTCCTCGGGGTGTTCATCGCCGGGACCTTGGTCGCGCTGCTGTGCACCTACATCGCCCGGGTCGTCCTGAYCGTCGTGCTCATCGGCGCGGCCCCGCTGCTGCTGGCCGGCCACGCCCTGCCCGCGACCGACGGGCTGGCCCGCTGGTGGTGGCGCGCGTTCGGCGCGGTGCTGGCGATCCAGATCGCCCAGTCCATGCTGCTGATCGCCACCATGCGGGTGTTCCTCACCCCGGGCGGGTTCAGCCTGCTCGGCCCCACCCCTGACGGGATCGTCAACCTGCTGGCAGCCCTCACCCTGGTCTACATCCTGTTCAAGATCCCGTTCTGGTTCCTCGCCTCCGCCCGGATCAGCAACCGCCGGTCGGTCGTCGGTTCGATGGCCCGCGCCTACGTCCTGGGATGGGCGTTCGGCCTGCTCGGCGGACGCGGCGGCGGGCGTGCCGGTGGGCGGGGTGGCCGCGGCCCGCGCGGGGGTGGCCGCCGCGGGGGGCGTGGCGGAGGACCGGGTGGGGGCGGCCCGGCCGATCCCTATGCCCGGGTCGAGGCCGACGCGAACGGGCAGCTGTTGTTGCCGTTGACCCGGGTGCCGCGGGTCCGTCGGCCCGGCCCGGCCCGGGGCGTGCCCCGCCAGCCCCGCCCGGCCGGCGGCCCGGCCCGGCAGGCAGCGGGTTACCGGCAGCTCAGCCTGCCGTTCGACCAGGCCATCGGTTCCCTCGGCGCCCGCTATCTGCCGGCCGAGGGCGGCGCCTGGGTCGACCGGGACGGCCAGCGGCTGCTCCCGTTCGAGGTGGACCGCGTCACCCCGCCCCCGCGGCCCCGCCGCACCCCGCCCGGCGGCACCCGGCCGGCCGCCGGCCGTCCGGTAGGGCCGCGGGCCCGACAGTTGGAGCTGTCGTTCGACCCGTATACGGGTCTGCGGCCGGATCGCACCGGCCAGTACGCCCTGCCGCTCGACGGGCTGCGCCGTACCCCGCGCCCCTCCCGGCCGGCTGCCTCCCCACCCGTGCCGGCGTCCCGGCCGGCCACCGGCCGTTCAGCGGGGCTGCGGGCACGGCAGCTGGAGCTGCCATTCGACCCCTACCAGAACCTCCGCCCCGACCGGTTCGGCCAGTACACGCTCCCGCTCGAGGGGCTGCGCCGCACCCCCCGCCCGGCCACGCCCGCCCCGCCGCGTCCCTCCCCACCGGCCGCGTCGGCTCGGCCCGCGCCGCCACGGCACCGGCAGCTGCTCCTGCCGGGGATGCCACGCCGGCCCCGTCCATCCCAGCCTGGAGAGTGAGCCGCCCGCATGACCCATCCCGTCCGGATTCCCGCGGACGTCGACCGCGAAGACCGCCTCGTCGCGTCCCTGACCGCCCGGCAGGTACTGATCCTCGCCCTGACCGCAGGCGGGCTCTACCTCACCTGGACCGCCACCCACACCCGCGTGCCGCCGCCGCTGTTCGCCCTCGCCGCCCTGCCGGTCGCGGTCACCGCCACCGTCCTGGCCCTCGGCCAACGCGACGGGCTGCCCCTCGACCGGCTGCTGCTGGCCGCCCTGCGCCAGCGCACCAGCCCCCACCAGCGGATCAACGCCCCGGAAGGCGTCGTCCCCCCGCCACCCTGGCTGGCCGCCCGCGCCCGGACCCACGGCTCCGGCCGTCACCGCACACGACCAGGCGGCGACGCCCTGGCGGCGCTGCGGCTGCCCGCCCGCACCGTCACCGCGACCACCGGTGTCGGGGTCATCGACCTCGCCGCCGACGGCCTCGCGGTGATCGCTGTCTGCTCGACAGTGAACTTCGCCCTGCGCACCCCCGGCGAGCAGGAGGCGCTCGTCGGAGTGTTCGCCCGCTACCTGCACTCCCTGACCGCCCCGGTGCAGATCCTCGTCCGGGCGATGCCGGCGGACCTGTCCGGGCAGATCCACGACCTGCACGCCCACGCCGGGCAGCTCGCGCACCCGGCGCTGGCGGACGCGGCCCGCCAGCACGCCGCCTTCCTCACCCAGCTCGCCACCGAGATGGACCTGCTGGCCCGCCAAGTCCTGCTGATCCTGCGCGAACCCCTCGTCACCGCCGGACCCACCGACGGGCTGGGCGGGGCGTCCCCGCTCGCCGTCCTGGCCAGCCGCCGGGCCGCCGCCCGCGACGCCCGCCGCGTCGGGCAGGCCACCCGCCGGGCCGCGCACACCCGGCTGGCCCGCCGGCTCGCCGAGGCCACCGACCTGCTCGCCCCCGCCGGTATCGTGCTCACCCCGCTGGACGCCGGCGCGGCGACCAGCGTGCTCGCCGCCGCCTGCAACCCCGCCGGCCTGCTCCCACCCGCGGCACTGGCAGCCCCCGACGAGGTGATCACCTCCGACGTCGGCGACGGCGACCCGGATGCCGCCGACGGCTGGGACGAGCCGTCGGACGGCCCCGCCGGCTGGGAGAACGCCCCCGGCTGGTGGCACACCCCCGACACCGCCAGCCCGCCGGCGGATCGGACCGGCGCAGACAGCCACGCCTGGGACGAGCTGTAGAAGAAAACGGAGGCAGCCACCGATGCGACGCGCGCGGCACACACCGACGACGACGGCACCAGCCCGGGCCCGCCGCCGGCCCGCGGCCAACCCGGGCGACAGCGCGGCGGCGGCGTTCGTCCCGGACGCGCTGACCGTCCACCCCCGCCACCTCGACGTCGGCGGCGACCACGTCGCCACCATGGCGATCACCGGCTATCCCCGCGAGGTCCACGCCGGCTGGCTCCAGCCCCTGGCGACCTACCCCGGCCGGGTCGACGTCGCCGTCCACGTCGAGCCGATCGACCCGGTGACCGCCGCCCACCGGCTGAAAAAACAGCTCGCCCGGCTGGAGTCCGGCCGCCGGCTCGGGGAGGAGAAAGGCCGGCTGGCCGACCCGCAGGTCGACGCCGCCACCGAGGACGCCTACGACCTGTCCGCCCGCGTCGCCCGCGGCGAAGGCAAGCTGTACCGGCTCGGCCTCTACCTGACCGTGCACGCCGCCAGCGAAGAAGACCTCGCCGACGAGGTCGCCGCGGTCCGCGCGCTGGCCGCCAGCCTGCTGCTGGACGCGAAACCGACGAGCTACCGGTCCCTGCAAGGCTGGGTGAGCACCCTGCCGCTGGGCCTGGACCAGGTGCGGATGCRCCGCACCTTCGACACCGCCGCCCTCTCGGCGGCGTTCCCGTTCACCTCCCCGGACCTGCCGCCCGCCGACCCGATCTCGCTGGCCCCGACCGGCGTGCTCTACGGGCTCAACATCGGCAGCCAGGGGCTGGTGCACTGGGACCGGTTCGGCGACATCGACAACCACAACGCGGTCATCCTCGGCCGCAGCGGCGCCGGCAAGTCCTACCTGGTCAAGCTCGAGCTGCTACGCAGCCTGTACCGGGGCATCGAAGCCCACGTCGTCGACCCCGAGGACGAGTACGCCCGGCTCGCCACCGCTGTCGGCGCCACCTACCTGCACCTCGGCGCCGACAACGTGCGGATCAACCCGTTCGACCTGCCCATCCAGACCACCCCCGACGGCCGGCGCACCGCCCCCCGCGACGCGCTGGTGCGCCGCAGCCTGTTCCTGCACACCGTGATCACGGTGCTGGTCGGGCAGCCGTCGGCGGCCGAACGGGCAGCCCTCGACGCCGCGATCACCACCACCTACCAGGCGGCGGGGATCAGCTCCGACCCACGTAGCTGGAGCCGGCCGGCGCCGCTGCTGGCCGATCTCGCCACCACCCTGACCGGCTCCGGCGACCCGGCCGCGGTCACACTCGGCGCCCGGCTGCACCCCTACACGACAGGGGCGTTCTCCGGCCTGTTCACCGGCCCGTCCACCGGCCGCGGCGACGGGCACCTCGTCGTCTACTCGCTGCGCGATCTTGCCGAGGAACTCAAACCGATCGGCACGCTGCTGGTCCTCGACGCGATCTGGCGGCGGGTGTCCAACCCCGCCGACCGCCGGCCCCGGCTGGTCGTGGTCGACGAGGCGTGGCTGCTGATGCGCCAGCCCGCCGGCGCCGACTTCCTGTTCCGGATGGCCAAGAGCGCCAGGAAGTACTGGGCCGGGCTGACCGTGGCCACCCAGGACACCGCCGACGTGCTCGCGACCGATCTCGGCAAGGCGATCGTCACCAACGCCGCCACCCAGATCCTGCTGAAACAGGCACCGCAGGCCATCGACGAGATCACCGCCGTGTTCGACCTGTCCCAGGGCGAACGGCAGTTCCTGCTCTCCGCCGACCGGGGACAGGGACTGCTGGCCGCCGGCGCCCAGCGGGTCGCCTTCCAGGCCCTGGCCTCCCCGACCGAGCACCACCTGGTCACCACCGATCCGGCCGAACTCRCCGCCGACGCCCGCGACACCGACGACGGCTTCGTCGACCTCGCCATGCCGGCCGGTCCCGACGATCCGGCCGAGCCCGACGGCCAGATCTACCTCGACACCCTGTGACGACCCCGCCGTAGCCGCCAGGAGATCACAGCCATGGACGTACTCGCCGCGGCGACGTCCACGCCCTCGTCGCCGATCGCCACCTACCTGACCGACCCCTGGAGCTCCGTGCACCACCTGGCGGAGCAGGCCCAGGCGTGGGTGCTGACCTGGGGGCCCGTCGCCGGCCCGCTGCTCGCCGTCACCGCCACCGGCCTGCTCACCCTGCGCCGGCGGATGCGACGGCACTACCAGCAGCGGTTGCGCACCAACGCCCGCTGCGTCACCGTGCTCGCCCCGCCCACGGTCGACCCGGCCGGCGCCACCGCTTTGTGGGCAAATCTCCTTGGTTTGCTCCGCCCGACCTGGAAACGACGCCTGCTCGGAGGACCGCACCTCGCCTGGGAATACCTGTTCACTTCCGAGGGTGTGCGCATCCAGATCTGGGTTCCCGGTGTCGTCCCATCCGGCATGGTCGAACGCGCCCTCGAAGCCGCCTGGCCCGGCGCCCACACCCGCACCCGCCCCGCCCGGCCGCCGCTCCCGCTCACCACCCGGACTGGCCGGCGCATCCTCACGGCGGGTGGAGAGTGCCGGCTGGCTCGGCCAGAAGCGCTACCGATCCGCGCCGACCACCCGGCTGACCCGATCCGCGCCCTGCTCGGCGCCCCCGTCGGCCTGGCCCGCACCGAACGCGCCGCCGTGCAGATCCTCGCCCGGCCCGTCACCGGCCACCGGGTCGCGCAAGCCCGCCGCGCCGCCCGGCGGCTGCGCACCGGCCGTTCCCCCCGGCCGGCCGGCCGGCTCCTCGACCTGCTCACCCCCGGCCGCCCAGCCAGTAGCAGCCGGAACACCCCGAAGGTCGACCACCAGACGTCGCTGGAACTGTCCGCCCAGGATCGCGCCATCGTCACCAAACAGCGAGGCGCCCAGTACGAAACCCGCATCCGCTACGCCGTCGCCACCACCGTCGACGCGACAGCCGATGAGGACCACGCCGACGCTGTCCGCGACCATCTTCGCGGCCGGGCACACGCCATCGCCGCCGCGTTCGCTGCCTTCACCGAGCACAACTACTACACCCGCGCCCGGCTACGCCGTCCGCTGCCGGCCCTGGCCGACCGGCGCCTCGGCAGCGGTGACCTGCTGTCCGTCGGCGAACTCGCCGCGCTGGCGCACCTGCCGGTCGACGACGCGGTCCCCGGCCTGCAACGCGCCGGCGCGAAAGCCGTCGCCCCACCGCCGGGGACCGCCGCCACCGGCGCGGACGTCAAACCGATCGGCATCAGCGACTCCGGACACCCCCGCCCGGTCGGACTGACCGTGGCGGACGCCCGGCACCACATCCACATCCTCGGCGCCACCGGCTCGGGCAAGTCCGAGCTGATGGCCCGGATGACCCTGGCCGACGTCGACGCCGGCCGCGGGCTGGTCAACGTCGACCCCAAAGGCGACCAGATCGCCGACATCCTCGCCCGACTCCCGCTCGCCGCCGCCGACCGCGTCATCCTGTTCGACGCCCAGGCCAATAGCCGGCCCCCATGCCTGAACCCGCTCGACCAGCCCGACCGGCACCGCGCCGTCGACAACCTCGTCTCCATCTTCTCCCGCGTCTACGCCGACGCGTGGGGGCCACGCACCGACGACATCCTGCGCGCCGGACTGCTCACCCTGGCCGCCCAACCCGGCACCCCGCTGCTCACCGACCTACCGAAGCTGCTCGCCACCCCGGCGTTTCGCCGCCGCGCCCTGGACGCCGTCCACGACGACATCCTGCAAGGGTTCTGGGACTGGTACGAAGCGCTCTCCGACGGCGCCCGCGCCGCCGCCGTCGCCCCCCTGATGAACAAGCTCCGCGGATTCCTGCTCCGCCCGTTCGTCCGCACGGCCATCGCCGCCGGCCCCTCCACCGTCGACATGGGCACCGTCCTCGACAGTGGTGGGATCTGCCTGGTCCGCATCGCGCAGGACGCCCTCGGCGTCGAAACCGCCGCGTTGATGGGCTCGGTGGTCGTCTCCGCGGTCTGGCAGGCCGCCACCCGCCGCGCCCGCGTCCCCCAGCCGAAACGCCTCGACGCCAGCCTGTATCTGGACGAGGCGCACCACTTCCTCAGCTTGCCGTACGCGCTGGAAGACATGCTCGCCGCCGCCCGCGGCTACCGGCTGTCCATCGTGCTGGCCCACCAGAACCTCCTCCAACTCCCCAAACATCTCGAAGAAGGCATCGCCGCCAACGCCCGCAACAAGATCTACTTCAACGTGTCACCGGCCGACGCCCGACGCCTCGCCCGCCACGTCGAACCCCGCCTGACCGAGCACGACCTGGCCCATCTCGGCGCGTTCCACGCCGCCACCCGGCTCGTCGTCGCCGGGGAGGAAGCCCCCGCCTTCACCCTGCGCACGGAGAAGCTGCCCCCCGCCATCCGCGGCCGGGCCCGGCAGATCCGCGCCGCCGCCCGCCGCCACACCTGACCCCCACCGCCCCCGCCACCTACCCGCCCCGGCACCCCCGCACCGGGCCTACCCCTGACCGACCCCGGAGAGGGCAGCACTCCATGGCTACCGCCACCGCCCGGCACGGGCTAGCACTCACCCGCACTCGTCCCGGCGTCCGCACCGTCACCGCGGGCGACCATCAGGCGTTCCTCGCTGGCCGGCTCACTCCCCGCGACCGGTGGCTCGCCCGCCTCCTCGCCGACCACAAGGTCCTCACCACCGACCAGATCATCCAGCTCGGCTGGCCGACCCGCCGCGCCGCCAACCACCGGCTACGCCGCCTCTACCTGTGGCGGGTCCTCGACCGCTTCCAACCCCTCGTCCCCACCGGCGCCGCCCCCGCCCACTACGTCCTCGACGTCGCCGGCGCCGGCGTCCTCGCCCACGAAGACGGCCTCGACCCCGACCAGACCGGCTACCGCCACGACCGCGCCCTCGGTATCGCCCACTCCCCACGCCTCGCCCACACCCTCGCCGTCAACAACGTTTTCGTCAGCCTGATCGCCCACGCTCGCCAGCCCGGCGCCACCGGCACCCTGACCGCCTGGTGGTCCGAGACCCGCTGCCTGCACGCCGTCGGCGACCTCGCCCGCCCCGACGCCTACGGCGCCTGGCGCGAACACGGCACCGACATCGGCTGGTACCTCGAACTCGACCGCGGCACCGAACCCCTGCGCCGCCTCGCGGCCAAGCTCACCGACTACCACGCCCTGGCCACCACCACCGGCACCGTCACGCCCGTCCTGGTCTGGCTGCCCTCGGCCCAGCGCGAAACCGGCGCCCGCCGCGCCCTTACCGAGGCCCTGGCAGACCTCGACCGGCCCGCCACCGTGCCGGTCGCCACCACCGCCACCGACCTGGTACCGCCCGGGGCCCGCCACGACCCGGCCGCCGCCCGCTGGCTGCCCCTCACCCCCCGAGCCACACCAGGCCGGCTCCGCCTCACCGACCTGGCCCACGCCTGGCCGCATCTGCGCCCAGCCAGCCAGACCGACCCACCAGCACGCCCCGGAAAGCTCGCCCCCGCCCCACCCATGCCACCCGACCCCGCCAGCTACCCGCCCGAAAGCCGGTGAACCCCCACGGCCAAAAGCGCAGCAGCGGCCGTCGCCGCCCTCATCCTGATCATCGTTCTGATCGGCGCCGCCGTCGGCGACATCCTCACCCGCATCCCGTTCCTCGGCTGGCTCCTCGGCGCTGGCGGCGGCAGCCAGCCCAGCCAGACCGCTCTCAGCGACATCCCGCCCGACTACCTCACCCTCTACACCCAGGCCGCCGCCGCCTGCCCCGGCCTCGACTGGAGCGTCCTCGCCGCCATCGGCAAAATCGAAAGTGACCATGGTCGCAGCACCCTGCCCGGCGTCCACAGCGGAAGCAACTACGCCGGAGCGGCAGGCCCCATGCAGTTCCTACCTACGACTTTTACCGCCGTCATCATCCGGCATCCCCTCCCTCCGGGCGGGGCAGTACCACTCTCCCTCTACAACCCCCATGACGCCATCTACGCCGCCGCGTTCGAGCTCTGCGACAATGGCGCCCGCGACGGACATGACCTGCGGAGCGCGATCTTCGCCTACAACCATGCCGACTGGTACGTCGACCAGGTACTGAAGCAGGCGGTCCAATACTCTGAACCGACACCGAACACTTCAGCGGAGTGCTCGACTGTTCAGTCGACAGTTCAGCCCGGAACCGAGGATTTCAGCAGCGCAGCGCTGACAGCCGTCGCGTTCGCCTGCGCACAGATCGGTAAGCCGTATATGTGGGGCGGCAACGGTGATCCCGGATTCGACTGCTCCGGATTGACGCACGCGGCGTATGCCGCGGCCGGCATACAGATCCCGCGGACCGCCCAGACGCAGTACGACGCCGGTCCGCTGCTCCCAGCCACAGCACCGCTGCAACCAGGTGATCTGGTGTTCTTCGGTACCCCGAACAACGTTCACCACGTCGGTATCTCTTTGGGTGGAACGGTCATGGTCGATGCGCCTGATGTCGGAAGGTCGGTCACGGTCCGGGACTTCCGGGGTTTCCCTGACTACGCAGGCGCATCCAGACCGGCGTATTAGTTAGCTAACGGTGGATGGCGACCAGCAGGTTCGGTGCGCTCGCGATCTGACGGATCGGTCTTCGGCTGGTATGGGGCGGTGATGTGCCTGCCTTGCCTGGGAGAACGAGCAGATCCCGGTCATCCTGCGCGATCGGGTCGGCTACGCCGAGAAAGTCCTCGACTGTGCCGCTGATGTCGCGGGCCGGCAGGCTGGCTACCACCGTTTCGGCGACGGCCGGCAGGAACGGGTAGGCATCCACTTATGAACTGACCTGCGCCGGTTGAAGCCGACGGAGTCGCCGCGACCAGCCGGGGGACATCCGTGTGTGCCCGTGCCCGGCCGACGGTCCGAACAAGGTTTACTGGTCCCCGCTGACGTTATGTTCATGCAGGCGCCGAGACACTTTCGGGTACGTGGATACCCGACGGCGGGCAGGGGTTGCGGGACCTGTCCTGTGCGAGCCCTGCCTTGTCTACGGCCGGCGGGGGCGCAGATCCTCGTCGAGCAGATGCCGCAGCAGGGTGTTGCCCGGCAGGCCGGGAGCGGGGTGCAGCGGGATGGACACCATCTCGTCGGGGTCGGTGAAGACAGGTGCTCCGCTACGGCGGGTGTAGGGGATGACGCCGTGCTCGACCTCGACACCGTCCTCGACGTCGTAGGCCATCCAGACGATGGCTTCCCGCTCCTCGCCGTCGTGGACGGGGCCAGCGAGCGGGGAGCGGAACCGGACCGTGTCATCGTCATATGTGATCATTATTTGCGGGACTGCTAAGGCCAGCCGATTGGCGGCGACCCGGTGGGCCTCGGCGGCGACGCGCCGCTCGTAGGCGTCGGCTCCGGACCGGCCGAAGATGTAGGTCGAGTCGACCAGGACGAGCTCGTGGTCGGCTTCGATCACGGTGATGGCGGGCTGGTCGTGGGCGCGGATCGCCTGTTGGACGCGTCCGACGACGTCGTCGACCAGGAAGTGCGTCTCGATGTTCATCGCGGGCATCCTTCCGCTGGTGCGGCCGGGACGTGCGTGGGCGGGGGGCAGGCCGCCGGTGGCCGTGTGGTTCCAGTCTGGTCGGATGGGTGGCGGCCTGTCCTCGACGGTTCCCCGGACAGGGTTGGAGCTGTGGTGTCGTCGRCTCACAGCCGCTGGATCTTGTCGCGGGTCGTGGTCACCGTGCCGTCGCGGCCGAGGTCAACGACGACCTTCGTTCCGTCGATCTCGGTGATCCATCCGAATCTCCAGATCGCTCCGTCGCCGACCGGTACTCGCACGGCGGTACCGACGGTCAGTTCGTCCTGGTTGCCGTTCATGGCTGCTTTTCCTTTCTGGGTGGGAAGCGGATATGGGGTCGCCGCCGGCTGCTGTGGGGCGGGCCGTCGCGTAGGGCCAGGTCGGCGAAGTTGAGCTGGCCGACGATTTCCCTGGTCGGCCAGTGGATCAGCCGTCCGCTCAGCGCAGGCAGCAGTAATGGCCTCGCCAGTGCGGCGAGGCAGACTCTGCCTCGCGGTGGCCGGAGACGGGAAGGAATCCGTCGTGCTCGGGGGTGTTGTCGCACCGGCACAGCCAGGCGTCGTTGATCCCTCGGCGAGCGATGTAGTCGCGCATACGAGCACCCCTTTCGCGAAGGGGTTCGGGTACTGGAAGGGGGTGGAGAACCCGTGCGGGCAGCAGCCCCTCGGTGCCTCAGTCGGGTGTGGTCGGCGCGGGCGGGCGCAGGATGTCTCGGTTGTGGCGGCTGGCTGGGAGGCCGGCGGTGGTGYGGACTGGGTGCTCGGCGGCGCCGGAGTCGGGCCGGGTGCCGTTCGACGTCGACGGGGTCCAGCCGGCCGGCGGAGCCAGGAGCGCTGACGGAGGTGGCACCGGCGGGATCCGGAAGATCAGGAGCAGGTAGGTCGGGTCGCCGTCGTGGTCGACGTAGAAGGCGTCAGTGGGCAGGGCGGTGAGGGCGGCACTGATGCTGGTGGCGTCCGCGCCCGGCCGGACGGTCAGGTGGATGGTGTCCGGTCGGGGACGCCGGACCAGCACGAGCGGGTCGGAGGGCATGGGCTGGGGTCCAATCGCGGTGTGTCGGGGGGTGCCGGTATCCGCGCCGGCCAGGCGTCGGAACAGTTCGAGGCCGATGTGGGCATGCTGGATGCGGCGGACAAGGGCGACGGCGACGGTTTCGACGCACTTGGCGAGGGTGTGGTCGTGCCAGTCGTCGGTGGCGACATCGCCGTGGGCGGACGGCGGGTGGGGGCCAAGGTCCCAGATGACGGACGTTGACGGCGAGCGCGGCGAGCCCGAGTGCGGCGAGTCCGAGTGCGGCGAGTCCGAGTGCGGCGAGTCCGAGTGCGGCGATGTCGACCGCGACCCAGTGGATGGTGCGTGGGTCGCCGCCGGCGTCGCGGATCTGTCGAACGCCTGGTAGACCTCGGCGGTGGGTTCGAGGTTGAGCAGGCTGGCCGGGTCGAGGTGGGAGTCGAGGTCGAGCAGGACGTGGGCGTGCAGCCGGCGCGGCCAGCCGGACCGGTCGAAGTACGGCTGGAAAGGGCCGTCGTCGGTGCGGTGGGTGACGGTGTCCTCGCCGTTGACGGTCAGGACGTGGCGGAGCCGTCCGAGGAGTTCGGCGTAGCCGATGAGGTGCGGGGGCTATGGCATGGTGTCCCAGGCCGGTCGCGGGGTGCGGTTGCCGGCCGGTCTCCCGCGCCGGTCCGTCAGGTCGGGGGTTCGGGATCGGCGCGCTCGATGCCGGCCATGTCGACCAGGCGGGTCACGGTGCCGATGAGTTCGGCGGCGAACGCGGCGGCGCGCAGGTGCTCGACGATCTGGAGGATCTCGTGTCGCTGGGCGAGCGCGGCGTCCTGCCAGTTGTCGGTGAGGCTGTCGCCGACAGCGAGCACGACGTGCCGTCCGAGTTCCCACAGCACGGCGTTCACCGCGGCGCAGGCGATGGCGAGCTCGTCCACGTCGCCGCCGAACCACAGCAGGCTGGCGGGATCGGTGCCGTGGGCGCGCAGCATCTGGGCGGCGGCGCGGAACAGCCCGCCCGTGCCGACCGCCGGGTCCATCACGGAGTTGCCGGGAGCCGCGCTGTGCATCACGACGGCGGCGAGGGTGTCGGCGATGTCGGCGGGCGTGTAGAACTGGCCGGAGGCGAGGCGGGCGCCGTCGGCGCGTAGCTCGACGAGCAGCGGGCCGAACAGGTCGATGTCGCGGCGGCGCGCCGTGCCGGTCAGCTGGAGCTGGCCGGCGTCGAGCGCGGCGTGCGCCACCTGCCGGGCGGCGTCCACGGTGGCGGTATCGAGCGGCTCGGCGCCGAGCCAGGGGCGGACCAGGGGCCAGGCAGCGGCGAGCAGGTCGGGCCGTACCCGCACGAAGATGCTCCATTGGGAGCGGAGGAACCGGCGGAACCGCTCGCTGTCCAGCCCGCGGATCAGGTCGGCGGTCTCGGTGAGCTGGCCGGGTGGCGGCGCGAGGAGCGCGAGGGCGGCGACGGTGGACAGGGGGATCTCGGGCGGGGCGGAGCGGTGGGCGCGGTGCCAGGCACGGGCGATGGCCTCCACGAGCGTCATCAGGTCGGGGGGCGCGGTCTCGGGCGGCGGGTGGGATCGACGTTTCGCGGGCATGCGGCAGCGCTCCCTTCACGGGACGGGACAGGGGAAGGACCGGGGTCGGCGCTTGACGGCGCTTGACGGCGGTGGGGCCGGGTAGGGCCCGGCCTCGGTCCGGTCAGGAGATGGCGGGCCGCCCGTCGATGGGGCGGATGCGTAGGGGGATGTGGCCGGTGTAGGAGGCGGCGAGGGTGCCGTGGTCGGTGATGACCTTGTAGGAGTGCAGCCAGACGGCGAACCAGGGCTCGGCGGGTGCGCCCCGGCGGGCCGGTGAGTCCGCCGGGGGGATCATGGCCGGGTCGAGTGCCTGTGGCGTGGTGCGGTAGTGGGCGAGACGGCCGCCGACCATCGGGCAGGCAGCGGCGGTGTAGGCGGCGCACACGCTGTGCAGCGCGGGTTCCGCGGTGCGCTGCCGGGGCAGGTCGGACAGCCGCATCAGCAGCACCAGCCGCTCGTCCAGGCGCCGGCCGCACACGCCGCACAGCCGCAGTAGCAGCGCCTGGTCCTTCCGGTCGCTGTCGACGGCGCCGAACAGGTGGCGCCCGTCGCCGGTGCGGGAGGTGATCCACGGGACGGCGAGGCCGCCGACGGTCGGCAGGTGGGCCAGGGACAGCGGTATCGCGGGTGGTGTCGGATTGGTCATGGCGGGTTTCCTGTTCGCGGGGATGTCTTTCGCGCGCAGGGGCCCGGCGGTCAGCCGGCGCGGTGGCGATGAAGGAAAGCGCGGGGGCGTGCGCCGTCCGCGCGAAGGGGGGCGTATGCACCGATTCGCCGCCGCCGGACCGCGCGGAATGAACGCCGTCGGGTCCGGCGGGGAACCGCCGTCAGGTCGGCGGGAGCGCCTGCGGCGGGGAGTTGTCGGTCGCTGCTGTCGGGGTGTCCGGGTTTTCGGTGCGGCGACGCCAGGCTCGCTGGCCGCCGACACGTTCGTAGCCGAGGGCGTCGGCGAGGGTGTGGCAGGTGTGGCAGCGAAGCGCGCAGGCGCGGCAGTGATCACTGAACAGGAAGGATTTCCACATCTGTCGTGCGGTGGACGGGGAGATTTTGTTCTCCCAGAATGCGATCTGTTCGGGGATCAGCGTCTGGAGGGCGGTAAGGATGCGGATGATGCGGTCCGGGTCGTATCCCGGGCTGTGGTGGTCCCAGGGCGCCGCATCCCGGAAGGCGTCGCTGAGGTTGGCGGCCTCGCCGTGCAGGGCTTGCAGGAGTGCGCGGGCGTCGGCGACGTCGTGTTCGGTCGGGGGTCCGCCGGTGTTCGTCCTGCGGTCGTTCCGGTCGCGTCGTGGGCGGCCGGCGGTCTGTGTACGCGGCCGAGGTGGCATCGGTCATCTGCCCTTCTGCGTCAAGCCGGTCAGGTGGCCGTCCCGGGCCGGCGGGCGCTGGTGTGTCCCGGCCGTGCCCGCCGAGCCGGGCGACGGCCCGGACCGGGGCGGGCGGGCGGTGGCAGTGCCACGGTGCCGGCGAGGTGGGAGGTGGTGCCGGCCGCGTCGGCTCCGGCCCGCGGCCAGGTCGACGGTGATCGCGATGAGGGTGATCGCCGCGTAGGCGACGAGCAGGGTGACGTCGTGCGCGGCGGCGACCCCCAAGAGYCACACCGCCAGCAGCACGAACCCCCAGAAGCGCATCCGCCGACGGCGACGGCGACTCAGGTAGATCATCGGAAATGGCGTTCCTTTCCGTGTTCGGCCGGGAGGAAACGCGCCCGGCGCAGGGGTATGGGATGTCAGCTCAGAACGCGTGGGTGCGTCAGGGAATGGGATGGAATGGCCGTGATCGGGGCCGGCGCAGTGGCCGTCAGACGCGCGGGGAGACGGGCGGTTGGTTGATACGGATGGGCATGAGCAGGTGCCGATACGGCGAAGCGCCCGCCGTCTGCCCGGTGAGAGAGGTCAGCAGGACGGCTTGGGCGACGTCCGGCTGCCCGGAGAACACGACGGTGTCGCCCGGGAGCGCGGCGAGGGCGTCCCGGAGATAGGCGGCCTTGAACGCCCAGCGGACGGTTCCGTCCGTGACCGATGTCGTCGCGGGCAGTGTTGGGGCGCTGACTCTCGCGTCGTGCTCGGGAAGCAACGGCGCCACCCGCACCCCGGCGGGGGTGAGCGTCAGCGTCATGATCGAGCCAGTGGCCGTCGGGTGGGCGGCGAGGATGGCGAGGACCCGTTCTACGTGGGCCTGCACCGTCGCCCGGTCGAACGCGGCGGTGTGCTGGACGTCGAGCGTGAGCAGCCTGTGCCAGGGCGGGTAGCTGCCGTCGATCTCGACCAGGCTCACGGTGGTCTGCCCGCAGGTGAAGGTGACCCGGGCGACGTCGGACTCGGCGCGATGGCGACCGATGGCCACACGCTGGTCGGTCCATGCCTCGGCACACGCGGCGAGGATCTTCCCGGGGACGAGGAGTTCCTGCCGCCCGGTCGGGCTGGTGCCGGTCGCGGGTAGGGAATCGACGGCCAGGCGGTACCGGTCGGTCGCGGCCAGGGTCGCCAGACCGGATGAGAAGGACAGCTGCACGCCGGTGAGGGCCCGCAGAGTGTCGTCCCGCCCGACCGCGGGCAGGACACGGTCCAACGCGGCCCGCAACGCCTGCTGGTCGACGGTGGCGATCGTCGGCGCGGGCCGGCAGTCGCCGGGATGGTCTTCCGGGGGCAGGCCGGTCAGCGGGATGGTGTAGTCGCCGATGGTGACGGTGGGGGCGGCCGGGAGGGAGCCGTCGAGCAGGACGGGCAGGTCGTCGGTGTCGCGGCGGCGCTCGCCGCGGACCAGCGCCTTGCACATCTGTGTCAGCGCCCAGCCCTCGACCAGGAACCGGCCCGGGGACCGGGCGACGCCGGGCAGGCGGACCGAGACGGTCGCGGTGTAGCCGGCACCGGTGATGGTGAGATTCCCGTCCGGGCTGGCGGTGACCAGGGCCGCGTTCCACGGCGGCCGGCTCTTGCGGTCAATGACGGCCGCGACCGTGGCCAGGGCCGCGAGCAGGTCCCGGTACGTGACGACAGCGGTCACACCAGCGGCGGTGGTGACGGCGGGCAGTGCGGTGACGGTCATGGTGTCGGATGGCATGCGGCACCTCCATCTCTTGCGGACACGGGGATCGCGGCAGGAGGCCAGAGCCGGCGGGACGCCCGGGACCCGCGCGTCGGTAGCCGATCGGTCAGTGAGGGCGGCCCGCGCGGCGCGACTCCCCGCCGGCGCCGGCCGGGAGGGGTCTGGCCAACGCCGGTCGGTTGGGGAGCGATCAGCGCCGGTCCCAATTCCTCCGGAGCCTCGTGATCTGCTCGTCGGTGGAGCCAAACCGCCGGAGCTGGTCGTCGGTCAGCCACGCCATCGGAATAGTGATCTTGATGGTGATGGTGGTGCCTGCGGGCAACTCGTCCGTGTTGATCGCGTGGCCCCGCCACCCGGGTAGCTTCCAGCCCTCCGACGTCTTGATCCAGAACTCGTCGCCGCACCGAGCCCACGTGTCCACCGACGCCTCGTGCAGGGCCACCCGGTGCATCGGGTCATACGGGTCAAACTCCATGATCATTTCTCCTTTCTCGCTGGCGCATGGGCGTGCCACCGATGGCGGCGTGACGGGCATGCTTCTTTCGCCTTCGCGGGCGACGTGATCGTGATGCGGATGACGCCACTTCGCTCACGTGCCGGCGATCTCCCAGGCCCACTCGTAGGCGCCGATGTAGTACAGGCCGTCCGGGGCGGGGTCGACGACGGTCGTAGAGCCCCACTGGCCGCTGTGGACCGAGACGGTGGCGTCGTCACCGATGGTGATCGTGTCGATCTCGTCGGCGGGCACGGTCGCGGCCAGCGCGGCGGTCTCGGCCGCCAAACGGCGGACCTGCTCCAGGGTGAAGCCGGGCACGGCGAAGCCGTTCCACCGGTCGTCGTTGGCCGGTACCTCGTACTCCGAGGAGACGCCGCTGATGGTGACGCGCATGGTGCGGGCAGCAGTCATGGTCGTGTCCCTCCCAGGAGGGAAAAGGGAGCCGGGTACGGTCACGGGTCCCGCGTCCGGGCGGGGCACGCCAGCGCCGCCCGTGCCCCGCCCGGTGTGCTGTGGGCCGGTCAGGTGGGCAGGCAGCAGCGCAGCGGCACGCCGTGCAGGTCGACGCTGATCGCGCCGGTGGGGACGAGAAAGCGGAGATTGGTGGGGGTGACGCGCAGCCGGTCCGTGGACGCGGCGTCGAGGATGATCGTGGCGTGCTTGCCGTCGATCTGGCCGATGGTGCCGGTCAGGCCGTCGAGGGAGCGGGGCTTGACGGTGGTGATCCGCACGGGGGTGCCGGTGGTCAGGGACGCGGTCCGGATCGCGGCGAGGGCGGCCCGCCGCTGCTTGACCGTTGCGCTGATGCGGGTCAGGTCCTGCTCTGTTGCGTGCGACGCGATGAAGTCGGTGGCGACCGCGAGCGTCGGTGTCATGGGCATGCGGGTGCCTTCCTGGTCGTGAGGGGGTACGGGCGAAACACCCGCTCAGCCATAGGCCGGCGGGTGTGTCCGAGCGGGCGTGCCCGTCCCGCCGTTACGGACGGGCAACCGGGCCGGTGCGGCGCTGGCTGTCGGGCGGGTGTTCAGGCGGCGGTCAGGTGGCCCCGCCGGGTGGGGGCGGGCCGGCCGATGACGAACGTTCCGGGGTGCAGCGGGTGGAGCGGTTCGTGTGGCGTCGGCTCGCCCGGGTGGGGCAGGTGCAGCAGCAGCCGTCCCGCGAGCGGGCTGTCGGCGTCGTCGGGAACCCGCCGGATGGTGATCGTGAACGCGCCGCGTGGGTCGCCGGTGGACAGGCTCAGGGTGATCGCGTCGTCGGTTTCGTCGGTGCGGATGCCGGCGCTGTTGCACCACGCCAGCGCCACCCGCTCGGGCGTGTGCGGTCCGGTGTCGTCCGCGTCGGGTCCGTCCGGGAGGTAGGCGGGGCAGTCGGACTCGCCGGTGTCGTCGTCGAAGCCGCCGGGGGTCTCGACGAGGTCCGCCCCGCAGGCGGTGCAGCGGAACTCGGTGTCGGTGGCGAAGGTCAGCTCGATGGTGCTGTCCTCGTCCAGGCTGTTCACGGTCGTGCCGTCGACGGCCAGTCCGGCGAACATCGCTACCCGCTCCTTTCCGGTCAGCTGTGCGGGCAGGGCATCACCCCGCCTGCGACGAGCGGGCTGTCGGGGGCAGGGCGATGCCAGGCTGGGGGTCGGGTCAGGCGGGTAGCAGGGTGCGCAGCGTGGCGAGGGTGGAGCCGTCGAGGTTGTCCGCTCCGCCGGTCACGGCGCGCAGCATGTTGCGTTCGGCGCGGGTCGCGCCGCGGACGGTCTGTTCGTGGTGGGTGTAGGTGTTGACCGCTTGCAGCACGCCCCAGCCGGTGTTGCGCCACGGGGAGACCCGCTCGTCGTGGTTCCACAGCCGGGTCAGGGTGTCGCGGTGTTTCTCGGCGCCGGTCCGCGCCCGCCCCGGGTTCGCGGGCATCGGGACGTGGGCGTCCAGGAACGCCGCCCACTGCCGGTCGGACACGTCCAGCGCGCACAGTTCGGCGACCTCGGCGRCGAAGTCGTCGGCGATCGTGTGCACGATCGCGAGCGCCTCCCGGGCCTCGGCGAGCCGGAGGTGTGACTTGGCGGAGTGCTTGACCTTGGTCTGCTGGCCCTGTTCCCGCAGGCCGGCCGCCATCGTGTTGTCGCACACGACGTTCGTCACGATCCGCTTGTAGGTCGTGGACAGCGACCCGTCGAACGACGTCGTGGCCAGCAGGTTCGGGCGGAACGCGACACCCTCCGGGGTCGTGATCGTGTCGGGGACCTCCACCGACACCCACGCCACCGCCCCGCCGCGCAGCAGGCCGGCCGACCCGATCGCGAGAGCGTCGTCGAGGAGCTGCCCGACGTTGTCGACCAGCCACTCCTGGTAGGCGTGGGGTAGGTAGCCGTCGCTGAACACGCCCATCACGGTCCCGGTGTCGGAGCGCACGATGGCCTTGCGGTCCGGGACGACGTCGAGTCCGCCAGTGACGGGCGACTCGACGTAGATCGGCTGTTCGAGGGCCTGCCAGCCGAACAGCCGGCGCTCGACGTCCTCGACCGGGATCGGCCCCGGGTAGTGGTTGGTCTCGCCCTGCTGGTCGGCGCGGTAGTGCCAGGCGTGACCGCGCTTGGTCGTGAAACCGATCAGCGTGTTGCTGTTCAGCCAGGCCAGGGTTTCCTTCGACATCTGGGGTTCCTTCCCTCGGGACCGGGGTTTGGGCGGCGATGCGAGGCATGCCGGCGGGCCGCCGGGCACCGTCCGGCGGCAGGCAGGCTGCGGGGGATTACGGAGCGGATGTGCGGGCGGGGCGCAGCGCCGCGCGGGCCTCGGCCAGCGACGCCCAGGGGCGGACCTGCCGGTGGCCCGGGTAGGTGTGCGCGCGGGCGATCGCGACCGCGCGGGCCGGGTCGAGCGCGGACGCGTCGACCAGGCTGATGATCGTCCAGGCGATGGTGGCGACGCGGACGGGCCGCCCGCCCGGCCACATCTCCTCGTAGGCGCGTACCCGCCCGTCGCGGGTGACCGAGCGGATCACGACCAGCTCGACGTGGACGGCGTCCGGGCCGCCACCGGTCAGCGGCTCCCGGTGCGGGGACACCAGCAGCGCGACGTTCCCCCGGCGGGCCCGTGCGCCGTTCGCCAGCGCCACCGCCTCGACCCGGCTCACGGCACCTCCCCGGGCAGGGGCCACCAGGCCGTGGCCGGGGACGGATCCTCCCGCTCGGCAGCGATCAGGTCCCGGATCTGTAGCGCCAGGTAGCCGGCGGGGTTCTCCCGCAGGAACACGTCGTCAGCCCAGACGATCGACCCGGCCAGCGCGGTCGTCTCCACCACCACGCCGCCGAGCACGTCCGTGGCGTACCGGCGGTCGCAGTGCGGGCACTGGACCACCGTCGTCAACTGATAGGCCGCCCACGTCCCGGCCACGAAGTGCGCCCGCTCCTCGACGATCACATCAAGGTCGCCGGCCGGGGACAGGTAGTAGTCGTGGTCATCGTCGATGTAGACCCCGATCCGAACCACGGGATCCGCGAGCACGCCGAGCATGGCACCACCTCGAAAAAAGATCAGCAGAGAGAAGAGAAAGGCGCGCGGTGCACGCTGGCTATGCGCTGGTCAGTCGCGCCCAGATTGCGCGGCACTCGGCATCGCTGAACCCACGCGGATGCGCGGAGGTCTCCCGCGTCTCACCCGTGTAGTAGTCCAGCGTGACCGTTCCGCCCCACCAACAGTGCGACCCGGGAAACGGCCAGCCCGATGGCTCCGTGGCCTCGAGCTTGCTCAACGCGGCCACTGCCAGATCCACGGCGTCGAGCCCGTCTTCCCGGTAGTAGTCGTCGGGCTCGCAGGCGAGATCCTCGGACCGTTCGCCGTGCGCGAGGATGTCCCCGTCGTGGACTTCGTGGTCGTAGTAGTCGCGATGGTGGACGCGCAGATGCCGGCCGTTCACAGGACCCGCACCACCCAACTGTCGGGGTTGTCCTCGAGCCCGGAGACCTCCAAGAGGATGTCTCCATAGACGATCGCCTCTGCGTGCAGCCGGTCCCCTTCCGGGCCGTAGCCGCAGTCCCACAGTCCCGCACCTGCCCGCTGCCGCGACAGGACCCAGTCCCGGCCCAGTTCCTCGGGTGCGGGAGCCCGTGAGCCCAGACGCTCCGCCAACGACATCAGGTCATCGGCGGCGCCATCCAGGAAGTCGCGGATGTCGTCGGCAGGCTCCCCGCACAGAAACTCGGTCTCCGTACCATCGAAGCCGGAGCCATACAGGTTTGTCGTCTGGTCTGGGTTCCACTCGACGACGGCTGATGTGATCAGCTCACGCCACACGCCGAGCTTGAAACGTGTCACATAGTCCGGTGACATCGTGTTACTGATAGTCATTGTCGTTGTCCTCGGCACTCGAGAGACTCGTACGGTGGTGACGGCAAGCGGGCAGGCTGTCCGCTCAGCGCGCCACGGTGTCCGCGTCGCGCGCAGGAAGCAGAACCAGCCGGTCGCACTGCACCCACTGCTCCCCGGATCCCGCGACGGGCGTCACCTGCGCCCGCTGCTGGCCGTAGGACCACTTGACGTCGATGATCCGAACCTCGATGACGATCCCGCCGACCGTGCCCGGCCGCCATGTCGCCGTCCGGCCGATGGCCCAGGAAACGTCCTTCACGGTGCCCATGTCTTGAACTCCCTTCACCGACCACAATTCCAACGGTTACCCGAATACGGGCACCGGAGGTTCCCGACCGTCGGCGCCCACACCCGAAA
>NZ_MOME01000035.1:0-55465 GCF_001983005.1 Protofrankia sp. BMG5.30
CGAGTGCGACCGCGACCGGTGGAAACCAGCCGGACAGACAGACACGAGAAACCCGCACGGCGCGTACTCGGAATGCCGTTCCAGACAGTCTGAGAGCCTCTGAGCGATGCTCAGAGGCTCTCAGACAGCGGGAATGGGTATATCGGTGGTTCAGCGTGCGGCGGCGTAGACCAGTTCCTGACGGGCTTCGTCCAGCCGGGCGGACAGTTCGGCCCATTCTTTCCGTGCGGCATCCCGTGTTCTGCGGACGTTGTAGCGGGAGCCGTGCTTGCCCCCGTACAGTTCGTGCGCCACGTCCGCGAGGACAGGTGCCCGTCCCAGGTCGGGCGCGGCGTTCCCCCGGATGATGATCTTTCCGAGAGTGGGGAAGCCGCTTCCGTCTCCCCATGCCATCCGGAAAAGGGCGTCGCTGTTCTGGGCCAGGTGCCCGGTAGTCGCCAGGTGCTCAGCGTGCCGGACTCCGGCCATGAGCTGAGCTCCGGGGATCGCGTCTATCTCGCTCGGAGGATCGTCGAGGCGGTAGCCGTTGCGCGCGGCGGCATCCCGCACGGCCCATCGGCGTACGGTGTCCCGCGTTGCGATCATCATGTTTCCGTTCTTACGGACGTACTGCCACGAGTCCGGCTCACGGGTGGTGACGGAGCACGACGCGACCACCGACGTCCGAATGATCCGGCCGAACTTCCGCGCGAACAGCAGAACGGCATCCTGTGTCACGTCGTCGGAGACGTCGTCGGTGCCGTACCGGCCGTAGCCGTTGCGGGTGAGGGTGGCGCTTCCGTCCATCCGCTTGCGGGAACGGGTCGCGTCGACCGTCCGGCAGTAGCCACGCGCAAGGCGCTGAATGATCGTCCAGTCCTCTTCAGTGACTCTGGCCATGTCCTCACGCTCGGCAGCCTGGGCGGGAAGGTCGTTCGGAACGTCTTTGCTGAAAATGGCACGCAGCATCGCTTTCTCCGTACGCGATGGGGATTCTGGCGCGCTTTCCGCGCGTCCAGCCGACAATTAATGCTCCCGCCGGCATCCCTGTAATGCAATACCCGAAAACTGTCAAATCCAAGATTTTTATGAGAACATCTGTGCGAATTTTGCAATCATGGAATAATGGTCAACGAGAATTCGGCGAAGAAGTGGAAGGGAATGGGACGAGCATGGCGACAGGAGAATGGCAGCGGCACGAGAAATGCGAGATAAAAACTCCCGGGATATCCGGAGAATAGTCAAGAAAATAGAAAATGGTGCCGAATGGTCTCGGAATGGCAGCAGTCAGTACTGCTATCCGCCGGTCTCCGGAGCCTACTATTACTGTGCCTGCCGGCATCTTGAGTCGGGGAGGACGTGGGTAGTGCCAGTGTGCTGGTGACCTGCGCCAGCGTGACGGCTGGGGGGTACCCGTTAGGGGGCAGCCCGGCAGGTACACCGGCGGGTAGGCCGGCGGGCAGGGCGATGGGCGCCGTTTTCCGGGGTCTGCGCCAGGTGGATGCCGTCACATGACGCCGGTACGACAGCGCGTCGGGCTGTGGCCAGGGCCGGACGCGCTGTTGCTCGATCCGTACGGCTCCTGCCCGTCTCGAACGCCGCCCCATGTCGTCAGCGCGATTTTCCCGCAGGGGGGCGGCCGGGTGTCGCTGCGGAAGACCGGAGCGCCGCGCCCGCAGTGCGTGGGACGCGCCCATCGTGCTCGCCGGGTTATGGCCGGCGCGCCCGCCGAGGTTGGCATGCCGGCATCAGCCCTTTGGCCTTTTCCGTGGAAGCCGGCACTGACCTGTCTGGGATCCTTTCCCGACATCGACAGCCCTTTTCAGGCCCCTGTCCGGCGATACACTCCCGTCCTCCTCCCACGCCATGCCGGGGGTCGCTCCCTGGGCGGGGGTGCGGGGAATCGCTTGCGATGAGCAGCCTGTTGTTACCGTACGTCATTCACCGGCGGTCGCTGTCAGTGAGGCCGTGCAAGGGCCGGGGTCGGTGCAGATGGCGKGATCGGTCGCGCCGGCCGAGATGCCGCACCGAGGGGCTGCACAACGGGTACCCGCGCCAGCTGGTTGTTGTTGGGGAAGAGTTTGTCGAATAGCGACCGTCTCGGGCACGCTGAGGATAGGAGTCGCCGTGCCGGTGCATCTGCCCCTTCCCGCTGCGACGATGTGATCGCGTTGCGAAACGGAGTGGTCAACGCCGGCGAGGAGATCGTGGGGTTCCGTTGGGGTGGCGTGCGCTGAGGTGGTGGCTGTGACGGGCGAGGCGGGGATGTCCGACGCTGAGCGGCGCGGTCTGCTGCACGATCTGCGGCGTCTGCTGGATCCGGAGTGGTTCCCGGATGTGCTGGTGGTGCTGGCCGCGGGGTCGCGTCCCTACACCGGCCTGCTGCACGCCATCCGCTCCTACGGGACGGCGGGGACGAGCCGCCGGCCGCAGCCGCGTATTCAGGACGGTGTACTCAGCCGGACCTTGCGGTGGTTGGAGGCGCGCGGGCTGGTCGAGCACACGCGGGAGGAGCAGTTCCCGTTCCCGACGTCGTACCGGCTCACGCCGCCGGCGGAGGAACTGGTCGAGCTGCTGGAGCCGCTGGCGGCGTGGGCCCGCAAGCACGAGGACCTTCTCCTCCGGGATCAGCGGGAGCGGTCCCGTCGGCGTCGAGCGTAAGAAGGCGGGCGCGTCTGCCCTGCGACAGCCCGTCCGAGCTCCTATGAGGCTGATCGGGTGTTGCGGGGATCGGGCTGCTGACGCTGGAGGGCGTGGAAGAACGCGGTGGTGTCCGTGGTGGGCTGCTGGTCGATGTCGGCGAGGCAGGCGGTGAGCAGGGCGTAGGTGCGGCTGACGGCGTCGGGGTGGCCGAGGCGGGCCTGGGCGCGGGCGATCTGCCGGTAGAGCTGCTCGTTGTAGGGATCGAGCTGGCGCAGCACTTCCAGGAGCTCGAGGCGTTGCGGGTTGTCCTCTCCGATCGTGGCGGTCAGGCTGGCCAGAGCGTCGGCGACCTGGCGGCGTAGGTGTTCGCGGTGGGGTTCGGCCCAGGCGCCGGTGAGGTCGTCGGAGAGGTGACCGGTGTAGGTGGCGGTGATCGGCAGGAGCGCGGCGAACCGGTCCGCTGCGGTGGTGGCGTGGTGGCGTTGTGCCAGGGCGTCCTGGAGCTGCCAGAGGTCGACGCTGAGCAGGTCACGGTGCAGATGGTAGCGGCCGTCGTGGTGGACGACGATGTCGTCGATCGTGTCGGTGGTGGCGGTGCGCAGCGCGCGGCGGAGCTGGGAGAGCGCGGCGTAGAAGCGGTTGTCGAGACGCCGGCGGCTGCTTTCGCCGTCGTCGGGCCAGAGCGCCGTGACGAGGGTGTCGCGGCGGACGCCGTCGGGGTGCAGCGCCAGGTAGGCGAGGATTTCGCGGGCTTTGGGCCCCACCCCGTCTATGGGCTGGTAGTCGGCGTCGGCTGTCGGCCGGTACAGCAGCCGTAGGGGGCCGAGCACGGTGAGGAGCAGTGGTGTGGTCGCGGGCGGCGGACGGTGTGTGCTCACGGCCGGGCCGGCCACGGACGCCGGTGCCGGTGCTGGCGCCCCGCTGTCTCGGGGTGTGGCGGCGGATGCGCTGGTGGTGGGTGCGGGGCCCGCCGGCGGGGGTTGCGCCGGTTCCGGGAGCTGGGGGTGTGCGTGCCGGTCGCCGTCGTGGGGGCTGTCGGGCGCGGCGGGGCTGGTGTTAGCGGGGGGCGATGCGGAGGCGGGTGGTGGGGGCGGTGGCCCCTGGGTAGGGTTTGCCCGCCGGTACGCCTCCTGGTTGTCCGCGGGGGCGTCCGCGTCGGCCAGCAGCTCGAGGAGCTGTGCGGCGTCGACCGGTGGGAGGGTGAACAGGCGGCTGCCGGTCAGCCGGGCGGCGATGGTGGGGCTGGCGGCGCCGACCACGCCGTCGGGCCGGACCCGGACGGTGGCCCCGGCCCGCCACTGCCCGTAGAGGATGCCGGCCAGCCCGAGGGACGAGCCGTTGTCGAGCACGGCCTGCAACCGGCCGTCCGCCGCCGGGGTGGGAGTGGCGACGGCGACGAGGGTGGCGCGGTGGGCCGTGGGGGTGCCGTGGGCGGCGAGACGAGCCCGGGTGACGATCTCGGCCTCGAGCCGGTCCAGGAGCGTGTCCAGGTCGGGGACGATGTGCAGCCGCTGCGGGGGGTGGGCGGTGGCCTGTTCGCCGAGGAGCCGTATCGCGTCCGCGGCGGGGATGAGGATCTCGACGGGGTCGGTGTCGGGCCGGTGGCGTTCGGCCAGCAGGGCGAGGAGCAGGGCCCGGATCGCCGCGTCGGCGCCGGGGCCGATCAGGCCGAGGCCGCGGGTGGCGGCGAGGTCGAGGGCGAGCGGCCGGCCGTCGCGGGTCGTGCCGACGACCTGGGTGCCCGGCGGTGGGGCGGTGTGCGCGGCGGTGGCCTGGGCGTGGCGGCGGCCGGCGACGTGGCGGTCGCCGGGAGAGCGCACGACGACGGGATCGCCGTGCTCGTCGGGGAGCGCGGTGGCGGCATCGTAGGCGATCGCCAGGTGGCGGATGACGGGTGCCTCGTCCAGGTCGTCTCGCTGGCCGCTGCCGGGTGTGTAGTGCCGGCGGCGCCACAGCCGCAGGGTGAACAACGCGACGGTGAGCAGCGCGACGGCGCCGAGACCGAGGTAGCCGCCGGAGGGGAACGCCACGCCCGGGGCGTGCGGCGGCGCGGGGGCAGGCTGCTGCGGGGGTGGCACGGCCGGTGACGCTGGCGCGGACGCTACGGCCGGTGACGCTGGTGTGGACGGTACGGCCGAGGGGACCGATGGCGGGGGGATCGCGGTCGGACCGCCGGCGGCGGACGGGCTGGTGGCGGACGGGCTGGTGGTCGCGCCGCCGGGCGAGGTCATCGCGGGGGGCGGGCTGGTCGGTGACGGCGTGTGCGGGGGCGCGGTGGCCGCATGTGCGACCGGTGGCGGCGGGTCGGAGACGGGCGGGCGCCCCGGGGATCCGGGGGCGACCGCCTCGGCTGGCAGGCGCAGGACCCAGCCGGGGTGAATGAGCTGGGGGCGGGTCAGCGTCCGCCCGTCGGCCTGGACGACGCCCTGGTTGACGGCCCACAGCTCCGGCCAGCGAGCCCCGTCCCCGAGGCAGCGGGCCGCGATGCGCCACAGGCTGTCGTGGATGCCGCCGTGAGGCGCCTGCACCACCACGGTGCCCGGCGCCGCGACCGGGGGCGTGATGTCCGTCATGGTGCTGGCCGGGACGAGGCGGGGGGTGACGGGTCCGGTGGCGACGACGGTCGCGACGGCGGGGCCGCCGTCGGATGCCAGCGGCAGGCGGGGGCTGAGGGCGGTGAGGAGCACGGCGCCGAGCAGGAACGCGGCGAACCCGCGCATGCCGCCGGCGGGCAGCGAGGAGCCGTACGTCGGCCCGCGCGCTTCCCGCAGGACGTCGGGAACGGTGAGGACGACGGAGGCGGTGAACGCGGCCCACAGTGGCCACAGCAGGCAGGCGAGGATGTTCAGCAGCAGGCCGTCGTCCATCGGGCCGGTCAGCCGCGTCTCGATCTCCGCCCAGGACGGCAGGTGATCGGGCAGCGGCCAGCCGACGAAATGCCACAGTCCCCACGGCAATCCGCCGATCAGGGCGATCAGCGCGACGAGGGCGACGGCGGCGCGGACGATGCGGCCCAGCGCCAGCCCACCGGCGGCGAGCCTGCGAGGGAAGGGCCGGGGTGTGCTGGCGACGGGTCGGCTCACGGCATCACTCCGGCGGGTGGGGCGGGGTGGGCGCTACCGGTGCCGGTGACGGTGAGCGCGTCCAGCCCGACGATGCCGAGGAGCTGGGTGTGATGGGTCGCGGTGACCGTGACGGTGACCGTGTTGTCCGCGACGGTCGCGGTGCCGGTCGCGCCGGCCTGAGCGAGGTAGGACCGCGCGGCGGCGACCGCGGGGTCAGGCAGCAGCCGGACGGTACCCGTCCGACGGAACGCGGTGAGATCGATCTTCTGCGCGCCGGCGCGGGCGGCTTCCTGCGCGATACCCATCGCGTTGGTCTTGTCCGCGAGCGCGCCGCCGGCGTCCACGATGAGGCCGCCGAACATGACGAACGCGGCGAACAGGATGACGACGAAGACGGTGACGGTGCCCGCGTCCCGCTCGCCGCGGCACRCCCGGCGGATCATGGCAGCGTTCCAGGCTGGTCACCAAACGCGTCGACCGGCGCGGTCGACGTGCCGTGCAGTGTCGCCGTGCCCGGGACGGCGAGCAGTGCGAGATCGTCCAGGGTGACGGTGCACGACACCGTGACGTGGACCAGTCCGCCCGGGGTCAGCCGGGTGGTGTCGGTGTCGACGGTGAGGTCCTGGCAGGTGACACCGGTGTCGGCGAGCACGTCCTGCGCGGTGGAGCGGGCGTCCGCGGCGGCCTCGGTGGGGGTGCGGGCGAGGGAGGCGGCGCGGGCGGCCTGGTGGGCGACGTCGGTGACCCGCAGCCGGGTGGTGCTGATCCGGTAGCACAGGATGAGGAACAGCAGCATCAGGAGCAGCACCGGAATGATCAGGACGAGTTCGGTGGTGGCCGAGCCCCGGTCGCCCGTGCCGGAGTCCGGTGTCGTCTGCGGGGGCAGGCGTGTCATGAGGCTTCGGGCCGGCGCTGTTCGAGGGGGCCGGCCGCGGTGGCGTCGACCCGCAGGTGCAGGCCGGGGACGACGCTGGCGGCGCTGCCCTGGATGCGGACGGTGGCGCGGGCGGCGTCCCGGGTCACCGTGATCTGCGGGTCGGTCAGGGTGGCCCGGCCGAGCTGGGTGAGGGTGGCGTCGGCCTGCTCCTGGCCGGCGGTGACGCTGCCGCCGTCGGCGCGGACGGCGGCCAGGGCGCGGGCGGCGGTGGCCTGGGCGATGTGGGTGGCGTGCGCCCAGATCGTGACCTGCGCGAGCAGCAGCACGATGCTGAACAGCACCGGCAGCACGAACATCATCTCGATGGTGAGCGCCCCGCTGTCACCCCGCCGCGCCGATCCGCCGAAGGCGGGTCTGGTCCGTGCGCGCCGCCGCGGCGGGCAGGACGGTGGAAGTGGCCTGGGCGGGTGGGGTCGAGGAGCACGCCGGTGGGAGTGGTCCTGACCGGTTCGGGGCGAGGAGCCGTGGCATGGGGGGACGCGGCAGTGCCAGCGGGGTGTCGGGTGGATGCGGGCTGCCATGGCTGTTTTCTGCTACTTGAAAACAATGTTTTGCGCGGCGTCCAGGATCTGCGGGCCAAAAATGCCGATGACGGTCAGCGCGAGCCCGGCCAGGAACGCGATCCAGATGACCTGTTCGGTGGTGCTGCCGCGGTCGCGTTCGTCCGGCGGCATGTCCCGCACACGGGTGTACACCCGTGACCACCAGGTACGCAGATGGTCGAACACGACACCTCCGACAGGAAAGATCATAGCGATCGGGTGATCTGGGTCATCGCGGGATAGAACACGAACAGAATGAAACCGATCGCGATCACCACGCCGGGGATACTCATCCGTTCGGTGGCGGCATTCGCATCGGTTTCGGCGTCCTGGGCCTGACGGACCCGCAGCGCGGCGGCTTTCGCATCCAACGACTGGCGGACGCGGGCGCCTTCGGTGCCGGCAAGCGCGACCGCATCGGCGAGTTCGATCAGTTCGGAGATCTGAAGCTCCGCGCCGAGCTGGCCCAGCGCCGCCCAGGGGGTGACGCGGGTGTCCCGGGCGGTGGCCAGGGCCCGGCGCAGGGCGATAAAGGGCCAGCCCTGGCCAATCCCGGCGGCGTCGGTCACCGCGGATTCCACCCCGGCCCCACCGGCGAGCAGCACCTGAATCCAGCTGAGATAGGCCGACAGCGCATGACGGAACGCGGCCCGGTGACGCGCCGCTTCCGTGCGCACGGTGAGGTCGGGGAACAGGAATCCGGCGACGGCGCACAGGAGTGCGACCACGGCCGGAAGCGCCCAGGGAAACGGGCGGCCTCCGGCGGCGAACGCCACTCCCATCACGGAGGGCAGCAGCAGCCCGGCCAGGCCCGCGGTGGCCTTCTCGGCCAGGTGCGCGTCGATACCCCGGCCGAGAATCGCCAGGTCCTGCCGCAGCGCCTCGGTCGGCAGCCCGGCGGCGCGCAGTAGCCCGACGAAGGGATGGCCCGTCCGTACCGCCCAGCCGTCCTGGCCGGCCGGGGCCGGTGCCGGGCGGGCGGGTGCTGGCGCGGCGGCGGGATCAAGCCGGGCGAAAAGCTCACCCAGCGGCGGGCGGGGCGGGAACAGCCAGACCGTCAGCGCCCACAGGCCGGCCCCGACCCCGGCGGCCAGCAGCATCAGCAGCACGGTCATCGGCTACCCGCTCCCCAACCGGCTCCCCCACCGCTCCCGGCTGGCAGGCCCGCCGGGGTCGAGGTCGTCGTCGTGCCCCCATCGCCCTGGAGGAAGCGGGCAGGCTGGCGGATCCGGGACATCCGCGCCAGCCAGACGAACCCCACGGTGAACAGGACGCCGACGGCGAGTAGCACCAGCTGACCGGCGGCGGTGCCATACGGGGCGAGGAAAGGCCGGTTGAACAGCACCAGCCCGCCGGCGAAGACGATGCTCGTCACGACGACGACCCGCGTCGTGGTGCGCATCCGGGCCCGACCCACCTCGATCCGGCCGAGCATCTCGACCTGGGCACGGGCGGTCGCGGCGAGCTGACCGAGCAACCCGGACAGCTGCCGGGCCTGATGCGCGCTGGCAAGGACCAGCGCACCGATCACCAGATCGGCCAGCGGATCATCTAGCTCGTCCGCGAGGGCGTGCAGAGCGGGAGCGAGCCGTTCCCGCCGGTCGATCCGGGCTGCCAGCACGGTGACCTCCAGGCGGATCGCGGCCGGGACGGCAGGCGTGGTCGCGTGGATCGCCTGTTCCAGACCGGCCGCGGCGGCGAGGGTGTCCCGGAGCTGCTCGGCCCACACCGCGATCGCCTGGGTGCGGGCGACCTGACGGGCATGGGCGTGGTCACGGCCCAGCAGCCGCGGCAGGGCGACGACCGCCAGCGCGGCCAGCAGCCCGCCGACGATCCAGCCGGTCACCGCACCCACGAGGATCCCGGCGGCGCCCGCGGCGGCGGCCCGCCGCCCGGCATGCGGATCGTCCCGCCCCGGCAGGGCGGGCCACCGCCGCGGCAGACGGCCGGTGGCCTCGACGGGCACACCCCGCCAGCCATAGACGATCAGTAGCAGTCCGACACCGATCCCCAGCCCGCACAGCCCGAACAGCCCGGTCACCCCCACCACCCCCGGGCGAGCAGATCCGGGTCGAACCCGACGTCGATCAGGTCGTCGAGCAGTTCCGCGGACGGCGGGGCGGCCGGTACACCGCGGCGGTCCGGCCCCGGCCGGTACAACTCGTTTGTGATCACCTGCGTGCCGTCGGCGTCCACCACCTCCCGCACGCTGGAGACGACCCGGCGGCCCCGCTCGCCACGCGGCTCCGCGAGATGCACCACCACGTGGATCGCCGACGCGATCAGCAGGTTCGTCGCCTCCAGCGGCAGCCGTTCCGGCCCCTGCACCGCGTAGGAGGCCAGCCGGGTGAACACCCCGCGGGAGGTGGAGGAGTGCACGGTGGTCATCGACCCGTCGTTACCCTGCGACATCGCGTTGAGCATGGGCACGACCTCGGCCCCCCGCACCTCCCCGACGATCACCCGATCCGGGGACATCCGCAGCGCGGCGCGGACCAGGTCGGACGCGGAGATCGCACCCTCGCCCTCGGTGTTGGGTTCCCGGACCTGCATCGCCACCACGTCCGGGTGGGCATGTTCGTCGGCGTCGAGACCGAGCTCGTAGACGTCCTCCACAGTCACCAGCCGTTCGGACGGCGGGATCTGGTCGGCGAGCGCCAGCAGCAGCGTGGTCTTCCYGATCGCGGTCCCACCGGCGACCACGATGTTCTTCCGGGCCCGCACCAGCGCGGCGAGCAGCGCCTCCACCCCGTAGTCGAGCGTGCCGTTCGCCCGCAACGCGGCCAGCGTGACGTGACGGAGCCGGTGCCGGCGGATACTGACGGACGGCCGCTGGGTGACCGCCATGACCGCGCACACCCGGCTCCGGTCCGGCAGGTGGAAGTTGACCAGCGGCGCGCCACGGTCCCAGCGACGTTCCTCCACCCCGGCGTGCGCGGCCAGATCCCGGATCAGACCGACGAGCTCGCCGTCAGACCCGACGATCGACGGCAGCCGCTCCCGGCTGCCGTCCGCCCGACGGATGAACACCCGATCACCATTGATGTTGATGTTCTCGATGGAGCCGTCGGCCAGCAGAGGCTCCAGCCCCCCAAGCCCGAGGACCTCGGCGAGGACCTCGTGCAGGACACGCTGCTCGTCCGCGGGCGGCAGCACCGCGGCGCCGCGCGCGAGCTCCGCCGTGGTGTGCTCCTCCGCGAGATCCGCGAGCACGGACAGGGCGAACGCCTCACGCGCCGGCCCGTCCAGCCCCGCCGCCCCGGCGTCCTCATCGGCGTGCAGCCGGGCGGCGAGCGCGGCCCGCAAGCCGTCCCGCAGCCGCGCGCGCAGAAGATCGGCCGCCGTGCCGGGAACCCGGCCGGGACGAGCAGCTGGTGCCGTCGCGGCGGTCCAAGGGGTCAGGCTGTCCGGCCAGCCCGCGCCGTTCCCCGCCGTCCACGAAAGATCGCCGGTCACCGCGCCTCCTTCTCGCGCGGCGCGTAGACGGTGTCGGCGGGCACCCAGCCGGTGGACACCGCGGGCAGCGCAGCCGGCTCGTCCCGGCCGGGACGAACGGGGACGTGCTGGTCGGGCGTGGTCTGGTCGGGGACGTCGAGGTGGCCGGTCAGATAGCCGGCCAGCTCGGCCGCCGCCCGGCCCAGCCGGGATCGGCTGATACCGCCGCGGGCGCGGCGCTGCCCGGCCAGGACCGCGGCGGCAGCCGGGTCGTGCGGGATCGGCCCGAGCACCCGGGCGCCCAGCACCCCGGCCAGGTCACGCATCCGGTAGCGGTCGTCCCTGCCCGGCTGGCCGGCGACCACCAGATACCAGGCCGGCAGCCGCCAGCCCTGGATCACCCGCATCCGGGTCGCCAGATGCGCCAGCTCGTCGTCGCGGGCCCGCACGACCAGCAGCAGCACGTCCGCCGCGCGTAACGCCGGCGCCGCCGGCGAGGCCGGGTCCAACCGGCCGCAGTCCACCAGCACCGGCCGGCCGCCCTGCCGTGCTGCGGCCCACAGCAGCGACCAGCCACCCCCGCCGAGCTCACCGAGCGCCTGCCGGGCCTGCTCGGCACCGGCAGGCGCGGTCAGCACCTCAAGACCACCCGGCAGCCGATGGACGTGCTCCGCCAGCGGACGCGGCTGCCCACCACCACCCCGACGGCCGGCGGCGGCCAGCGTGACCAGCCCCCGCTGCGGGCTCAGCCCGAACCGTGCGCCCAGGTCACCACCCGCCGGATCCGCCTCCACCACCAGCGGCTCACCACCCGCCGGCCAGCGGTCCGCCAGCGCGAGCGCCAGCGTGGTCGCGCCCGGCGACCCCTTCAACGAACCCACCGTGACGATCATGCGGGGGTCACCGGCCCCCTCCGCTGACCACGACGATGCCGATCTGCCCGGCCGGGGCCGCCGCCAGCGCGCGGGCGTCATCCTCGGCGAGTTGCAGCGAGACCACCATCGTCTGATCGGTGTCGCGGGCCGCCACCGCGACCACCGTCGCCTCCCACGAACGGGAAGCCGCCGCCGGGGCAGCCGCGACCGCACTGGTGCCGGGGGCGACGACCACCAGCACCCGGGAGCCGGCGCTCAGACCGGTGGGGAACTGGCCGGCCTTCAACGCCACCGCCGCAATCGCCGCGCCGGGCGGAGGAATCTGCGCGGCACCGAGGACCGCCCGGCCGAGCACCGTGCCGGCCGGCAGGCTGTAGGCCACGGGACGGCCGAGCACACCGTCCTTGCCCCGGGCCGGGATCGTGTCCACCCCGTCCGCGGCGACCCGCACCTCCCGCAGATCCGCCGCCGCCAGGACCTGACCCACCATCACCGGCCGGGCCAGCACCAGCACCGGTTCCCGGGCACCCACCCGAGCCCCGGCGATCAGACCGGCGGTGGCACACCCCACCACCAGCACCACACCGAGCAGCAGATACGGAACACGGCGGCGCCGCGGCGCGCCCGTCACCCGGGCCGCAGACGGCCCGCCCGCCCGCCGACCGGCACGGTCCTGCCCGGTGGTACGCGGCGTCGCGGACGACGCGGTCACCACGACCCACCCCCCGCACGCGTCCCGCTGGGAGCGCATCCCGGCCTGCGCCGCCTCGCCGGACCGGTCACGGTCGTCATCAGCCACCGCCTGTCGTCAGCACGGGAACGTCAATCACCCGGACCGCCGCCGCGGACACCGTCGTCAACCCCGGGAACACCCCGGCCTGACCCGCGCCCGCCCACGACACGTCCCAGCGCACCGTCGCCGTCACCGGAAACGTCCCACCCGGCGCATCCAACGACCGGTCGCGATAGGTATAGCCACAGTCCGGCGACACACTCGCCGGATCGGCACCGGCCGGAAACGGTGTGCCCGGACCGGTACAGGTCACCGTCCCGCCGTCACCCAGAGCCCACGTGACCTCCACCGGCGTGGCGACTGCGGTCACCGCCACCCCACCCGCCGCCGCGGTCGCGGACAACGCGGCCCACCCGGCCGGGTCCAGCCACAGCCACGTCGGCAACCGGACAAGCTGATCACCCGTCGGACTCATCACGATCCGCGGACCCGCCAGCCGAAGCCGGTTACGCGCCTGCTCCGCCAGCCCCGCCGGGTCCGGCCCGGCCGCCCCCGGAGCCGCGTCCGGAATCCACACCGGTGGCCGATACAGCGCGTCCCGCACACCGTTCGCCGCGCACCGGTAGACATACCAGGCACCCGCCCCCTGCTCTGGCCCCGTTGCCACCGCCTGCACCGACAGCCGCGACGAGCGGAACACCGCCGGCCGTACCATCAGCCCACCACTCACCGGCGGCCGGTAAAGGACCGGCTGAGGAGCATTCACAGGCACCTGGTAATCACTACGGACATACGAGCAGTCCGCCGTGTCCGGCTCGTCCAACGACCTGTCCCTTGGAGGAGTGGGACGTGCCTGCCCGCCACCTCCGCCAGCACCAGGGCCGGCGGGCGAAGGGCCTTCTCCCGGGGCCGGCGCAGGAGTCCCGTTGTTCCCGGCGAAAAGCTCGCACCCTGGATAGGGGTTCTGGGTACACCGCGTACTGCCGAACTTGTCGTCGGCGGTGGCTGGAGACACGAATACGCCGATCGCCGCTACTGCGAGCACAGCGAGGAAAATGCCTCTTCGCATCAGCATGATGCCAGATCACCGATCCCGAACCGGGTGACACGCCACAGTCCGTCGGTGTRCAGCCGCACCTCGGCAAGAATCCGGTGCATTCCCCCCGGCGTGTTGTCCAGCAACGAACCGTCGGTCCTGTATCTCAACCAGTTCCGGGTATCGGCGCAGTCCTCAATCATCACCGAGGTTGGCGTGTCCTGCGGGCTCACCGACGTCACCCGCGGACTGTTTACCGGCTCGCCCTTCGCGACCAGCCCATTGAGATGGTCGGCGTAGAGGTCACCGGTCAGCACCTGCAAAGCGTCACCCGAGGCGTAACGCGACAGATAGGGCGCCCGCCAGTCCGAGGTGTGACTGGCCTGGGCGTCGGCCTGCCACATTCCCCGATAGGCGGCGACCGCCCGCTCCCGGGCAAGATCCGACGGCGACACGCTCGGTTGGGCGGAGGACGAACCGGCCCCTCCCGAGCCACCGGCTACAGGCGTGGAGCCGCCGCCGGAGCCACACGCTCCCAGAAGCATCGCGGCGACAACAGCCGCGAATACGCCCGGGAGTCCTGCCCGCGGAGAACGACGTCGGCGACCCGCCCACGCGCGACGAACTACCACAGCGCCCACCTCGCAGGTCCGTCACGACAGGCGGTGGACCACCCGTCTGGGTACGCCCCTCCCCTCCATGACTACCCCGATTGTCGCGGTCCGCGTCGCTCCAACTTCGCAGTGCGACCGTCAATCCAGTGCAAATTGACCCAGGAGAACTAGCTATTTCAGCACAGATAAGTACTCATACGGGCTATGCCAGCAAGATGCTGGCATAGCCCGATAGAGACATCCCCTCCTGGGCCGGCGGACCGACAGGTCGCCATCTTCGGATCAAGGCAGCATGACAGGAGATCGACGGGGCAGTTGCACGTGCCCAGCGACGCTGTTGCGATCTTTACCGTTCGGCTGTCCGCGCGCCGGAGCTCGCCGAAGACCTCGGGCTGGCCGGGAAACAGAAAGAGGCGCCGCCACTCCGCGCCGAGATCGCGGCAGCGACACGATGAGCGCGAACGGGACAAGGAAACACGGTGGCCGTGGGCGCAGCATCCGGACCGCTCAAGAAGACCCGCGTCGGCGCCACGCAAGGGACGCGGCGTGTGGCGCTACTGGGTGGCCGCAGTCCAGGAGGCCGGCGGTGTGGCTGCGTGCAAGACGTCCTGCGCCGGGACGGGGGCCCGAAGCATGGCGATCGGGTAACCCGTCAGGGCGGCCATGTGATCGTGGGTGTAGCCTTGGGCGAGCAGGTCCCGTGCGGCGGCCAGGGTCCATCCTGTTCCCGGGTCGAACTGCCGGACGGTCACCTCACCGTTGGCCTGCCGCTGGGCGGGCCAGTGCGGCCGGGTTCTGCGAGGCATCGGTGCGTCTCCTTCCGCGAACTGAAAAAGGCGTATCGCCGTGATTTGTCGTCGCGGCCGAGTAGGCCGAGTGTGGTTGTATCCGACCGATGCCGGTGGTTACGTATTCCAGCCGTGGGCAGCGAAGTTCCGCCGCCTCTGGTAGAGATCAACACCGATACGAGTGTAGGGGTAGGTGTTGTCCGGCAGGGCGTCGAGGGGGAACCAGGCGATGCGGGCGCACTTGTGGGGTTCGGCGTTGACCGGTTCGCCGTCCCACCATCGCGGTCGGAAGAACAAACCGAGTCGTCCTTCACCGTGTTCGTTGCGGAAGTGGACCATTGAGGAGAGCGTGAGCGACGCCCGGTCCAGAGTGAGGCCGATTTCCTCATGGGTCTCACGCAGCAGCGCGGAAGCCGCGTCCTCACCGGCCTCGAGCTTCCCGGAGGGCAGATTCCACTGATTATCGGCGAATCCGGTGCCGTTCCGGAGGGCGAGCAGTACCGTGCTGTCGCGGATGAGCAGCAACAGCACGTCGATGGCGCTGGTATACGTCATGGGGGCGGTCCTCCTGCTGGCCGTGACGGGGCGGGTTGTTACCGGGCTGTGGGGTCGAGGCCGAGGGCGGTGAGCTGTTCGGCGATCCAGTCCACCCGCTGGGCGGTGGACATGTTCGGCGGGATATCGTAAATACGCTGCCCGACGCTGGCGCAGGTGCTGCGCACGACGCGGTCGGCGGCCGGCTGGATGTCGAGCACCTTCGACCGGTACGGGTCGCCGGCCTGCTGCTGGTCGAAGCGGTCGCAGCAGTAGAACACCGCGTCGTAGACGTGTGCCCAGGCCCGGCAGAACGTGTCCATCGCGCGCAGGACGGGGCCGTGCGGGCCGTCGGGGCCGCCGGGCAGGACCAGCCAGGCGTAGGCGAGGACGTTCGCGATCGTCTTGTCCGCGATGATCATCGTGTGGTGGCGGGCGGTGCGGAGCTGGCTGGACAGGTGGGCGGCGAACAGGTCGACCTCGGTCTCCAGGTCGAATGCACCGCGGCCGTGGACGACGATCTCCTCGATGAACGGGCTGTTGCGGGCGGGTTCGGGGACACAGGCGACGTGGATGCCGCGCTCCCGGTAGTAGKCGGCGAGCGCGTGGGTCAACGTCGTCTTCCCGGAGGCGTGGGTGCCCTCCACGGCCACGACCAGGCAGTCACGCAGCATCGGCCAACTCCTGTCCCGCGCTCTTCTGTCCCGCCGACGTCGCCGGCCGCCATCGGGGCGGAGGGTGGTGCTGTGCGGCGGTGTGCCGGCGACACCGGGCTGCCGCGGGACGGGTCATGGTCACGGCTCTGTCCCTGCGGTGGCGGGGGTCTGGTCCCAAGCGGCGGCCTCGACGATGGTGTCGAGGTGCAGGTCGTCGTCCCACTGGTAGTGGCCGCTGACCCTCGCGGCGATCAGGGCGATCGCCAGGGCCCGGACCAGCACCTGCCCCAGCGGGTCCGGAGCGGCGGCAGGCCCGGCGGATCCGGACCGGCCACGGCCGGGAGTGGCCGGATCGTGATCGGGAGGGATGCCGGTGAGGCGGTAGCCGGCGCAGACGGCCGGCAGCGTCGCCGGTGTGGGATGCGGGCCGTGGGAGGTGTCCAGTAGCCGGGCGAGACCGCGTCCGCTGGCGCCGTCCTGCCAGGCGGCGGCGACAGCGGTGATCCCTCGCAGGGGCCGGCCGTCGGCGGCGGCGGCCAGGCGGGCCAGGTCGTCGGCGAGGCGGTGGCCGGCGAGAATCACGGCCCGGCGGCGGGCCTGGACGAGCAGCCCGTCAACCATCGCGACGACCGCCGGGATCTCCGCCGGATCGTCGACGGCGAGGGCGTGGAAACCGAACCGCAGCGCGGCGTCGCTGACCAGCAGCGGGCACGCCCGCGGCAGCCGCAGGTAGACGGCCCCCACGGCCATCGGCGGGTCGTCGGCGCCGCCGGCGACAGCGACGGCGGCCAGCAGAGGCATGCGCTCGGGGAAGGGGCGCCGCGACGCACCGAACGGGGTGTCCGCCCAGCCCAGGTTGCGCGCCTCATGCATGGACGCTCCCGGCCGGGACGGGCCGCGCGGGCGGCCGGTCGCTACGCGCCAGGGTGCGGATCGACTGGCCCAGGTACTTGGCGTAGTGATTGCGCTGGAACCGGTAGCGCTGCCAGAGCGCGGTAATCGGCTCGTCGAGGAGGCTGCCGAGCGGTTCCAGCAGGTCCGGGGCGGTGTAGACCGGCCAGGCGCTGGCCGTCCCACCCGGCCCGACGACGATCATGTGGCCTTCGGTGGCCGGGGTCCACGCGGTCAGCCGCAGCGCCGGCCGCCAGTCGTGCACGGTGCGCAGCTCGGTCAGCCGCTCGAACGCCGCGGTGGCCTCCTCGAGGCTGAGGAATTCGTGGCCGGCGAGGTCGAGCGCGTTGCCCTTGCGCAACGGCAGGATGAGTTTGAGTTTCCCGGCGTCGAGCACGTCGGCGATCTGGTAGGTGAACGGCAGCGCTGCCAGCGTCGAGCGGTAGACGACCGCGGACAGCGACAGCGGCAGGCCGGCGTCCTGGAACGCCCGCACCCCGGCCAGGACCGTGTCGTAGTCACCGCGGACCCGGTTCGTCGTCGCTCGTGGGCCTTCCAGCCCGACGTTCACGAACGCGATCTTGCCGGTCAGGTGGTGGGCGTGTTGGATGCCGCGGGTCGCGTTCGTGGGGACACCGAGGACGGTGCCGGTGAACATGTCGACGATGTCGATGAAGTCCCGGCGCAGCAGCGGTTCCCCACCGGAAAGGAACACCCGGGGCACCCCGGCCAGGTTGTCTCGGACGCGTTCGAGCACGGCGAGGCTGGGATCGGGCTCCTGCAACGTCTCCGAGCAGAACGAGCAGTCGAAATTGCACCGTTTGGTGACCTGGAGAATGACCGAGAGCGGGCCGGCCGCGGCGTCGACCACCGCGTCCAGGTCCTGCGGGCCGGCGAGGCTGAAGTGATGCCCGTCGGTGAAGACCACGGGTGCGCCCGCACGCAGGCGTGTCTCGCCGGGGACCGGCGGCGCCGCTGCGGTTTCGATCACGGGTATGGGGGTAGAGGCGATCATCGGTTCCTTCTTGACGTGGTCGCGTGCGGTGAWGCAGCAGCCAACCGGCCAGCCCTGTCCTGACGGCGTGCTGCCATCGGACGCTGAACACCCGTCAGCCTCCCAAGTGGGCGTACGGGCAGTCATTCCCCGTAGAGGGAAGATGTGCTTCGTACCTGTGCACCCCCGCTGACCTGCCCAAACAGGCACCGGGGAGCCTGCATGTTCCACGCGGGAGCAGAGAATCGTTCGGCTGCTTCCCCGTCGCCACGGCAAGCACCGGGGCGGCCATGCCGCGGCGCTTGCCGTCGCACAGCAGGTCGACCCACGACTCGGTGGACTCGCGGTAGCCGTCAGCCAGCGCGACGAGTTTCTTGCGGCCGTCGGCGCGGACGCCGATCATCACCAGCAGGCACAGCCTGTGTTCGGCGAGGCGGATGTTGACGTGGATGCCGTCGACCCACAGGTAGACGAAGTCCACATCGGACAGATCACGCTCGGCGAACGCGCGCTGTTCAGCCTTCTACGTCTCGGTGAACCTGGTGATCACTACCGACGGTAGGTCCTTCGCCGAGCCGAGGAATTGGCCCAGCGCGGGCACGAAGTCACCCGAGGATAGCCCGTGCAGGTACAGCGGCGGCAGCACCTTTGTGATCTTCGGGGTCTTGCGCGCCAACGGCGGCGGAGTCGCCGAGGAGAACCTCATCCGCTCGCCGGTGGCGGGATCGACGCGCTTGTCGTTCACCCGCGGCGCGGTGACCTTGACCGCCCCGGCACTGGTCAGCACCTCCCGCGACCGACGCGCGGTGTGGTGTATCGCCGTTGGGGTCGCCGCCAGGGGTTGTGCGGGTTATCCGGTCTGGCTGGCGATGGCGGGTTGTCGTGTCGGGTCGGGGGGTGGGGTGATGGTGTCGGGTGGCTGGCCGGGGGTGAGCGCGATGGTGGTTGTGGTCACGGTTGCGGTGAGGCCGCAGACGGCGAGGAGGAGGGTGGGGCCGATCGGGCCGGCGAGTGCTCCGGCGAGGGGGAGCGCGAGGGGTCGCGGTGCTCCGGAGGCGAGGATGTCGGCGGCTACGACGCGGGAGAGCAGCCGTTCGGGGACGTGGGTTTGGAGGAGCATGGCGTGCAGGGTGTAGCCGGCCATGGCGATCCCGGTTGTGGTCATGGCGGCGGTCATGGCCATGCTGCGGGCCGGGTTGGGGAGGTGGGCGGTGAGCGCGACGGTGAGGGTCGCGGCTGCGCCGAGGGCGAGGAGTGTGTAGTAGAGCCGGAGCCGGGCGGCGGGGGAGTGTGGTCGGCGGTGCGGGAGGAACAGGATGCTGCCGGTGACCGCGCCCGCGCCTTGGGCGGCACCGAGCCAGCCGATCGTGGCCGGGGACATGCCGCCGGTGAGCACGATCAGCGGCATGAGTGCGTCCAGGGGGGCCAGCGCGAGCCCGGAGACGGCGGCGGAGGTGAGGAAGGAGCGGCGTAGCCAGGGGGTGYGGGCGACCGTGATGGCACCTTCGCGGATGTCGTGCAGGAGCCCGTTCCCGCGGGTGGGGGGGACGGGCGGGGTGGGGATGCGGGCGGCGGTCAGGGTGGTGGCGGCGACCGCGAACGTTGCGGCGTCGATGAGGAGGCCGGCCGCGGCGTTGCCGAGCAGGAGCACGAGTCCGGCGAGCGCGGGCCCGCCCAGGCGGATCATGTTGTTCGTCAGGGTTGTCAGCGCGACGGCGGCGTCGTGGGCGTTGTCGGGCACCGTTGCTTTGATCAGCGCCTTGTAGGAGGGCTGGTGGTAGGCCGATAGTGCGCCGACCAGTGCGGCGGCACCGTAGACCGCGGGCAGGGGGAGGTGGTCGGTGAGGAGACCGACGCCGAGTGCGAGGCTGACCGTTCCGGAGATGATGTCGGCGGCGAGAACGATCCGGACGCGGGAGCCGCGGTCCCCGGCGGCCCCGGCGAACGGGAGGAACAGCAGGCTGGTGGCGACCAGGACGCCGAGGACCGCGCCGACGTGGACCCCGGAGTGCGTGAGCTGGTAGACGGCGACGGTGATGACCGTGTCGAAGATGTAGTTACCGGCGCGGGAGACGCTTTGTCCGGTCCATAGCAGTGCGTACGGCCGGTGGGCCAGCGGGGTCAGCATCCTGCCGCGCGGGGTCGGGTTCACGGGGCGGTCAGGCCGTGCAGGGAGGACAGTCCGGTGGCGGTCGCGAACGCGGTCAGCGCACGGATCAGGGACTGGTCGTTCCAGCGGGCACCGCGGTCGGTGGTGGCGGCGAGGTAGGCGCGGCGGATCCAGCGCGGGTCGAGGTCGAGCCCGGCGGCGTGCGCCACCGACGGCAGGGTGATCAGGTCGGGCATGCCGGTGAGGTCCGGGCGCAGGGTCTCCACATCGATGATCCGTACCGTGGTGTCGTCGTCGGCGCGGAGGTGTGCGGGTTTCAGGTCGAGGTGTCCCAGTGGTATGTGGGCGGGTCCGTGAGCGTCGGCGGTCACGTGCAGGAGCATGCACCACGCGTCCGGATTACTGATCCATCTGGGGGGTGGTGCGGTCAGCGCGGTGTCCAGCTGCCAGCAGGCGGTGGCCGTGACGAGGGAGGGAGGCCAGCGGGCGGAGGCGGTGTGCACGGTCGCGATCGCGGTGACGAGGGCGTCGAAGGTGGTGGGCCGTGACCAGTTGGCGGGGCGGGCCACATGGTCGACCAGCAGGGTGTGGGAGGTGTCGCAGGCGCTGCGCAGGCCGGGGAGGACGTTCTGCCCGGCCAGCAGTTCGTAGGCGAGGGTTTCACCGGTGTAGGCGTCGGGGTCCCCGTGGCGTTTGAGGACGGCGACCGGTGGATCCCCGAGGGTGAACACGGCTGTGCGGTAGCCGGCACGCAGGCAGCGCAGCGGGCCGCGGGCGTGGGGATGAAACCGGCTGATCAGATCCTGGGCTTGGGCTGCGGCGGTGGTGGGGTCGGTGTCGAGGGGGGTGGCCAGCCAGCCGTCCGGTCGGATGCGGGTCGCGCCTGCCAGCGGCCCGGCCGGGTCGGGGTTCATGGGTGGCGGGCCGGGGAACCGCGCAGCGCGGCGACGGCCCGCGTGTAGCAGGTGTGGGCGAGGTCGGGGCGCTGGTGCTCCCCGTAGATGGCGAACAGGGCGTAGACGAGGGAGTCCAGGGGTTCGCCGAGGTGCCAGCCCTGAAACGAGCCGCCGATGATGTCCCAGATCTGGACCTGGCCGCGGAGCAGGCCGACGAGGTCCTGGTAGTAGATTTCCGCGCCGAACGGGTAGGTGGCCATGGCCGCCTCGCGTCCGGTGGTGGGCACCGGCACGAACGCGGGTCCGGTGATGTCCCAGGCGTAGCTGTCCGTCGTGCCGGGGCTGCCGGGCGGGTCGAGCAGGCGGAGGACCGCCCGCTGCGGCCCGAGCGGGCCGGACAGGTAGTCGTGGATGCCGCCGGCCAGCGCGCCGGTCCGGGTCGCGATCAGATGCCGGGCGAGTCGGGGGAGTTCGGCGGCGAGAAGCGTCCGGGCGTCGCTGATGTCGTCGGCGTGGATCAGCGGTGGGGCGATCGGGGTGGGTTCCACCGGGCGGGGGTCAGCGAGGAAGGCGCGTTGGCGGGCGTAGGCGGCCTGCTCGGCGTCGGTGTCGATATGCACCCAGCGGACCCGGTCACAGCGCGCGGGCCCGCCGGCGGCGGGCAGGGTCAGACGGTCACCGGGCCGCGGGCCATACACGGTGAACAGGTGTTGGAGGGCGTTGGCGGCGTCGGCGAGCCTGGCATGGTCGGCGTAGAGAAACGGGCCGTGCGGGCTGCGCGGGGCGGTGAAACCGTTGCCGCACAGCGCGACCTCGCTGACACCGTCGAGCGGTTCCACATAGCTGATCAGCAGGCTGTGGAGGATCTCGATGCCGGTCGTGCGGCGGCGGGGCCCGTCCAGGCCGGGGAGCAGGTTCGTGTCCGCGCCGAGTGCCCCGTAGGGGACGGTCTGGGCGTTGTTCGACACCACCGCCAACCGGGGCGGCAGCAGAGCACCGTCGGTGAGCTGCTCGACGTACAGGTCACTGACGTCGGCGTCGACACCGATGAACACGTCAGCGCMGGTGGTGTCTACCAGCCGGATCAGCGGCTGGGCGACCCGGGACTCCCAGAACAGTGTCCGGGCAGCCGCCGGATACAGGAAGATCTCCATCTCGCCGACCCGCAGCGGCTGTGTGTGGTCCAGCCGCCGCACCGTGAAACCCACCATGCGGATCGCGTCGACCACCGCGGTGGGGGTGGTGACGCCGGTGTAGACCGGTACCCGCCGGTCGAGCAGGTCAAGGGACGGCAGGTGGAAGTGGTCGAGATGCTCGTGGCTGAGGACCACCGCGTCCGGGCGGGGCATCGCGGCGACGTCCACCGTGCGAGGCGGCCATAGCGCGAACTCCAGCTGCGGGCAGGCCCCGAACGCCGGGGTGAGGATCGGATCGAGCAGCACCACAGCGGTGCCGTCACTGATGTGCCAGCTTTGATGGCCCAGGAACGTCAGTTCCAGGCCGGTGGACCGCGGGGCCATGCCAGAGTCGTCCTTTCTGCTCTGCCGCGAGGGGCCGGCGGGCAGGGATCCCACGAAGGGGGAACGGGACCCCTGCCCGCCGACCCGGACAGAGCCAGGCGTTGACGGGTTCTACCGGTGGTAGGCCGTCGGGGCGGTGTCGGTGACACGGGTCGCGGTAAACGCCCGCACCCGGCGCTGCACGCGGGCCACGTCCTGGACGGTGACCTGCGCGGGTGTCGGAGCCGTACCGGTGGGCTGCCCGATGGTGCTACTCATCGCCTTCCTCCTTCCTGGGGCTTCGGGGCCGCGCGGACATGGCGGTTACCGGCACGCCGAAGGGCGAGCCGTGCTCTGGCCGCCTTGTCCACCGCCCCTCGTTGGGGCTGGCATGCCGCCGCCGGGGCCGGTCTGCTGCTCATCGCCCCGGCGGCGACCGCTCCCAGCACACCGCAGGACGACGCCCACAGGAAGGCCGTGGCAATGGCCTAATCAGTGGCCGTTTCAGTTGCCGTTTCCGGAAGCCGTCCGGGGAGYGACGTCGAGACGGCTAGTGTTACCGCGTTCAGTCACTCAAGCGACACGCAGGACGTGGCCGTCATGTCGGGAGACACCCCCGTACTGATGTTGCGGGCCTACCGGGAGTGGTACGGCCTCGAGCAGCACGAAGTTGCCTCACGACTGGTGACCCTTGCCCACGCCATCGACGGCACGCACCCCGGGGTCAACGACGAGATGATCTCCCGGTGGGAACGCGGACTGGTCCGACCACGACGACGCTACCGGCAGCTGCTGTGCACGCTGTACCAGGCGACAGAAACGCAGCTGGGATTCTGCCGGCCCCTCCCCGGGGAGACCGTCATCCACCCGTGGCCGCCGGTACCCGCCGGCGACAGCGCATCCGCAGACACCACCATGGCGCTGCCCTGGAACGCGGAGGGCGGTTTGCAGGCGGCCCGGGGCATCCTCGACGCTGAAGGCATGGATCGTCGACTGTTCCTCACCGCCATGGGCACGGCGATCACCGAACCCGCCCACGGGTGGCTGTTTGCCCCACCCGTGGACTCCGTGACCCGGAACAGCGGCAGCCGTCTGCCCGCCACGGTCGTCGACCACCTTGACCAGATCATCGACCAGCTCCGCCGGATGGACGACCAGCTCGGTGGGGGCGCGCTACTCGGCCTGGTCCGCCAGCACCTCGCCTACGTCATCGGCCTCATCGAGCATCGGCGTTACACCGACAGCGTCGGACGCCGCCTCCACGCCACCGCGGCCGAACTCCTCCGGCTGGCGGGCTGGCTTTCCTTCGACGCCGGTCAGCACGCCCCCGCGCAACGTTTCTTCGTCGCCGCGCTCCACGCCGCGCACACCGCCGGTGACCGCGCGCTCGGCGCCAACATCCTCGGTTTCGCTTCCTGCCAGGCCAAGGACCTCGGTCATGTCCGTGCCGCGGTGTCACTCGCTGAAACCGCCCTGGCCGGCTATCCMGGTGGAACACCCCGGGTGAGCGCGATCCTGCACCTGCGGGCGGCCGAGGCGTACGCCAACGACCAGCAGACCACCGGCTGCCGCACGGCGATCGACACCGCGTTCGACCGGCTGACAGACGCTGTTCCCGAGCACGGCGAACCCGGATGGTGCTATTGGATCAACGAGGCGCAGGTGCACGCCCAAGCCGGGTACTGCTATCTGAAACTCCACGACTGGCCCCGGGCGCAAGAACATCTCCACGCCGCCCTGTCCTTGCAGGACACGGCGTTCTCCCGCGAAGCAGCCCTCCGCCAGACACTGCTCGCCACCGCCTACGCCCGGCAGGATCCCCCCGACCTCGACCGGGTAACAGCACTCGGCAATGCCGCCGTCAACACCCTCACCGGGGAAGTCGACTCAGCCCGATGCATCGGCCATATGAGCCGCCTGGCCACCCACCTGGCGCCCCACCGCCGGACACCAGCAGTCCGCGAACTCCTCGACCGCGCTGATATGCTCACCGCTTCACCGTCCTCAAGATCTGTATAAAAACAAACTCCAGGCAGACCCGAGAAGGGAGTGTCAAGTTAACGGCTCTGCCAAGATTCCGGTGGTGACAGGCCGTCGTCGCGGTGACAAGCTGGCAACTGTGTGACGCCGAGCTGCTGAAGACTGTCTTTCCTCAGCTGGCCGCGGTGCTGGTCCAGCGCGTTGTCGATGAGGGGCAGAGGGTGCGGGTCGTTGCCCGGACCCGGGCGGATCCGGTGGCCTGTCCGCGCTGCGGGACGCTCACCGCGCGGGTGCACGGCTATCACCGGCGCTGGCTCGCCGATCTTCCGGTCGGGGGCAGGCCGGTGGTGATCGAGCTGACCCTGCGGCGGCTGGTGTGCCCGAGCCCGGACTGTTCCCAGCAGACGTTTCGGGAGCAGGTACCCGGACTGGCCGAGCGATACGCCCGGCGCACTCCTCACCTGGGGGCGCTCATCAGCGCGGTCGGCGTGGTCCTGGCCGGGCGGGCGGGGGCACGGCTGCTGTCGGTGTTCGCGGTGGCGGTCAGCTGCTCCACCGTGCTGCGGCTGGTGATGGCACTGCCTCTGCGCATGTCGGCGGTGCCCAGGGTGCTCAGCGTGGACGACGTCGCCCTGCGGCGACACCGCCGGTATGCGACCTTGCTGATCGATGCCGTCACCCACCGTCGCATCGATGTGCTCCCGAACCGGAAGGCGGACAGCCTGGCGGCGTGGCTGCGTGAGCATCCTGGGGTTCGGGTGGTGTGCCGTGATGGGTCGTTGTCCTATGCGGAGGCGATCCGCCAAGGCGCCCCCGACGCCGTGCAGGTCAGCGACCGCTGGCACCTGTGGAAGAACCTCGGCGAGGCCGTGGAGAAGACCGTGGTCGCGCACAGCCGCTGCTGGCATGCCGGACCGCCCCGCACGATCACTGCCCGTGAGGAACACACGCGCAGCCGGCACGCCGCCGTCCACACCCTGCTCGACGAGGGCGTCGGGCTGCTGGAGTGCGCCCGCCGCCTGGGCTGGGCGCTGAACACCGTCAAACGCTATGCCCGGGCCGACTCGGCCGAGGCTCTGCTGCGTCCCCCGCAATACCGCCGCACGCTGGTCGATCCCTACCGCGACCATCTGCGCCGCCGCCTCGCCGACGAGTCCGGCGTGGCAGTCACCCGGCTCCTGGCCGAGATCCGCGAGCAGGGCTATCCGGGCAGCGCCACCCTGCTCGTGCGCTACCTCAACCAGGGACGCGCCGACCCCGAACGCATCCCGCCGTCCCCGCGCCGTCTGGCCGCCTGGCTCATGARCAGGCCCGAGCACCTGCCCGATCATCGGCGGCGGCACCGGGACGACCTGGTCGCCAGCTGCCCGCAGATGACCGCCCTGGCCGCCCGGATACGCGCGTTCGCCGCCCTGCTCACCCACCACTGCGGCCAGGACCTCGACATGTGGATGAAAACCGTACGCGACGACGACCTGCCCTTCCTGCACGCCTTCGTCACCGGGCTCGACACCGACCACGACGCCGTCGTCGCCGGACTGACCCTGCCTTACAGCAACGGCCCCATGGAGGGCGCAAACACCAAGGTCAAGCTGATCAAGCGGCAGATGTACGGCCGCGCCGAGTTCCCTCTGCTCCGCCAGCRCATCCTGCTCTCATGACCACGCTCCGTTACCACCGGAATCTTGGCAGGGCCAAGTTAACGGTGTAACGGTGGGTTTTCAGTCTGTTACTTGCGGCCGGCGGACAGGCGTCCGTCGAAGGCGAGGTCGAAAGGACGATGGCCTGGCTCGGCGGCTACCGCCGCCTCACCGTCCGCTACGAACGCAACGGCCATAACTTCCTCGGATTCCTCACCCTGGCAGCGACGCTGACCTGCTGGAAGAAACTGGCCACGTGAGACACGTTCTTAGTAGTAGCGTTAAGCCCCCCGTGAGAGCGCCCGTCGGAGCCGAGTGACGGGGCGGGCCTGTCGCGCGCGGCGTTCGGCTTGGATATGCCGGGCGGCAGTGTGTTCGCCCGTCAGAACGAGGCGGTCGTCGCCAGCTGCGACGGCGGCCTCGAAGGCGCAGTCCTTCTTCGTCGGAAAATGGAGGTGGTCGAGTGTGTGGGTGGATAGGGAGTAGCTGAGTGGGCCGGGGACACCGAAGCCGCTAGGGGTCACGGTCAGGCTGACGAACTGGGCCAGGATGCTCGCGCTGACGCCCGCGGCGAGGACGGCGACGTTCTGCCGCTTGGGTAGTGCCTCGGGGTCTGCACCGTTGATGTAGGCGGGATCGTCGAGGAGGCCCAGCTTGTCTGTCTGGATCTCGCCTGCGTCCAATTGTTTGTTGCAGCAGAGACAGGGTTGTCCTGGTAGCAGGACGTGGGTACGCCACGTCGCGTTCCTCATGGTGCCGTCGTCGAAGGTGTCGATACCGATGCCGCCGTCGATGACGGGTATCAGGTCGGCGTACGCGAGGGTGTTGAGCACACCGCGAGGCCAGGGCCGGTCGACGCAGCTGATCACGATGTCGTAGTCCAAGGCCGCAGCCAGTCCGGCCGGGTCACAGATGCTCGCATCGAGCTCGACGATCTTGGGGTTCGCGGCGGTGGCTGCTCGGACCATCAACCGTCCGGCGACCTCGACCTTGCTTCGGGCCAGCCGAACGTCTGTGGCGGTCGCGCCTACCAGCCGGTCGAGGTTGACGATCTCCACGCTGTCGAAGTCCATCACGCCGACCTGTATGAGGCCGGTGGCGGCGAGCCTCAGCCCAACATCCAGCCCTACGCTGCCGGCCCCGACCACGAGTACCCGGGTGCGGGCGAGGCTGGCGTGGATCTCCTCGCCCCAGGCTGAGACGGTGCGGTCCTGCCTGTCGTTGCTCTTCGGTGCCGGCCGGAGCTGGTCGTTCCAGGTGACCCGGAAATGGTCACCCACGACCCGGACCGACTCACCGTGCGTCGGGACTCCCACGGCATCCCACACACGGCACGACCAATCCCCGTTCCCGGCAAGAGTCATTCCGACCAGCGGCTTGCCGGTCACCTGCTGAACGAGGTGGGCGTAGGACCGCTCGGCGTCATGGTCCGGACGGGACATCAGCTGCCATCCCCGGCTCCCGGGGTGGGAGTGCAGCGCTACGACACCTCGACCGAGCGAAGCAGCCTGGGCTGCCGCCCGGACGAAGTAGTCGCCGGTGAACGACGCGTTGCCATGGACAGCCCGCTCGCCGCGCTCCGGTAGCAGCGCGGCGTTTACCAAGGCGGTAGTTCTGGTCGAGCCGGTGGAGGTCGCGTACGTCGCCAGGCACACGTCTTCCTGGCCGTCGGCTCGGAGCAGATGCCGGCTGAGCTCGTTGTCGATCGTGCCGGGCATCGCTGCGGAGAAGGTCATGCCGCTTCCTGAAGAACGCTCCGGACGTGCGCCAGYCATGCCTGCGCCGGCTCCTCGGCGTCACCCCAACCGGCGACCTGGCGGGAGTGCCGCACCCACCCGGGCAACGTCTCATCCATGTTGATGTTGGTGTTCGTCAGCGCCACCGTCGCGGGGAGGTGGATCCAGTGAGGCGGCACGGCAGGCCATGCTCCGAGTTCGGACATAGCTACTCCGGTCTCCACGTCGGTTGCCCCTGACTGGGTCGCCGCCGCGACTGTGAAGACGACGACCGAGGCTGTCACCGTCGTCTGGATGTCGCACCGGAGTAGACCGGCTATGAAGGCGTCGGCGCCCACGGTCGCGACGGCGGAGGTCATCAGGCGACCTCTGCTCGCTGCCGGATCGACACGAACTTCTCCCGCGGGTGCACCTCGACAGGGTCCGTGTCCTTGAACCGGTGGACGTCGCCGTGCCCGCGGACGACGGCGAGGTCGTACCCGTTCGGGTTCAGGCCGGCAAGGCGGAGCAGGTCCCCTGCCGTTCTGTGTCGATCGGGATCGACGTCGAACGGGCGGCCGTCAATCGTGATCTGCACGGTCCGGTGCCGCCCGTCTCGTGCTGCGTCGCTCGTCATGAGCACCTCCTTGTCTCAGCAAAGCGACATCGCTTCACTGTGGACGTGATCCTGGCACACCGATGCGGCGCTGCGCAACATCGGGGTGACGGGGCAGCAGAGCGCCGTTCGTCGGCTACCATCGCTTGTATGGGACAGCCCGGATCTCCTGTGGCCTCGGGCGCCATGCCTGAGGAGGAGGCTGGACGGACACGCCCGGCGGAGCGGCTCGACGCCGCGAAGCTCGGTGCGCTCATTCGCGATCACCGTGGTCGAAGATCGCTGAGGCAGGCTGCGGCCGAGGCCGGTGTCAGCGTCAGCACCATGTCGCGTGTGGAGGCGGGTGCACAGCCAGATCTCGCGTCGTTCACGGCCCTCTGTGCCTGGGTGGGCGTCTCACCGAGCCGCTTCTTCACCCCGATCGCCGAGCGATTGGATACCCCGGTGGAAGTCGCGATCGCGCACCTCAGCGCCGATCCACGGCTGGCACCGGAGCACGCCTCGAGCATTGCATCGGTAATTCGCCAGATGTACGATGCCCTGGCTGCCCAGGTYGAACCAAATCGAAGTCTTGTGGCATGCCACCTCCGTGCCGCGTCGACAATGCGGCCAGGAGTCCCCGAAAGGCTTGGATCCATACTCGTCGACATCCACCGCGAGCTAGAGAAGCGAGTCGAAAGCGGCCAGMTATGAGCCTACCGCGCGGATTCAAAGCCAACGCCGAACGTGAAGCGCTTCGCCTCCGAGCGGAAATGGGGCTGCGGCAGACCGACGCCCTTGACGTCAGCACTCTCGCTACCCATCTCGGCGTCAAGATTGTAAGCGCTGGCGACCTAATAGAGATGTCGCGGCTAGAAGAGATCGAACGTATTCAGGCCTACTCGTTCTCCGGGGCCACGTTCGAGATCGGCGGTCGTCAATTCGTGATCACTAGCCCGCTGCGGACGCCTGGCCGACGTRCCAGTGATATCGCGCACGAGCTCTCACACATCCTTCTCAAGCATGAACTTTCTGAGATGCGCGAGATTGACGGAATCCCGTTTCGTACGTGCAGGCCAGAGGAAGAGGAGCAGGCCACGAACTTCGGCGGCACGCTCCTGCTCCCAAGACCGCTGCTAGTTTCGGCGGCCCGGCAAGGCCTGACACACGCCGAGATCGCCGATCGGTACCAGGTGACCATCGAGATGGCACGGTTCCGGTACAATTCGACCGGCGTAGGACGTCAGGTCGGCCAGTTTCAAAGAGCGGTTGGTTAGCCCCCGCTTCCGAATGCTCGTCGGCAACCTTGGGATTTGGAATGAAATAACCTGTGCACCTTGGACCTTCCCCAAGCCTGTGACCTGCGAAGATGCCTCCGAGCGTGCAAATGTTAATTCATGACGGATCCTTGACCCCATCGCTGCGTAGCTGAATCACCAGGCTTCGCGCGATGACCGCCCGATTTGCGGCGCTCGCGCTGCGAGTCCCGGTATTTCTTGAAGTTCTCAATGGACACTTTCTCAGCGACCCCGATGGTCGGCAGCGGTTGACGTTCGCACGAGCGGGAACCCCGCCTGCTGCGCTATTATTTCCCACCTCTGGACTGCTTTGTTGTCGCACCGAGGAAGATTCATTACCCAAGCGGCTATCCCTGTCATTCCTCTGGGCCTGAGGCAACATCTTCCTTGCTGTCTGCACTCAAGGAGTGAAATAGGCGCACGGCCGCTATGATTGCTTCATGTTGCAGCGCTAGATCGCGGCGGAGATTTCCCTCATCGTAGATATCATCGCCGATGAAGCTAAGAACTGGAACCCAGTCGCCATCCCCAATTCTATCTGAAGCGATCGTTGCCGGCGAGTGGATCACGTGGTTTCTTCGCCTTATCGCGCCATCGATAGCGGTCAACTCTGTCGCCCATTTTTCCTTGGCTTCGCCCAATAGTCGACGAACCTCATGCAGCAATTGTCCCGCAGTCCTGCGTTCGACATTTAAGGACTTATCGAAGTGGAGGGCGATCTTTCCTAGAACGGCTTCGGTCTCTGCGCACTGGGTCGCCACCAAACCGCGCAAGCGATGCATATCCGAAGCCGCGCCGTCGTCGTGGGGCGCATATAGATCAAACTCATCATATTCTGGATACAAGTGATCCCACACGGTTTGCCACGACACGGTCTTCTCGCCAAATTTTGGCTCGACCCAGAGCTCCTCGTCTTCCCATATATTCGATTCGAAAACTTCTACTTCACTGAAGGCGTTCGCCTCTCGTCGCGATATCTCGACTTTGTCGCCACCGTCGCTATAGTTGTCCATGTTCGCTTTTATCATTTCCTCTATGGGGTCGAAATTAAGAGGGTGTCTCATGTGGTGTTGTGAATCTTCTTGCATGATCTGAGGGGTGGATGACCGCCTTGCTCTGCGGCTGGTACCGGATGAGCTCTGGGAGCTCGTGGAGCCCTTGCTGCCTGTTTTCCCTGCGGCGTGGTCAGGGTAGCGGGACACGGCGCCGGTGTCGGATCGGGCGGTGTTCACCGCGGTGGTCTACGTGTTGACGTCGGGCTGTGCGTGGCGGTTGTTGCCGCCGTCGTTCGGGGTGATGGTCCCGACGGCGCATCGCCGGTTCAGAGCCAATTCTCCGACGACCCGGCCATGCAGGCCGCGACCGAGACCATCTACCAGGCCCTCTACCGGCCCGAACGCGGCGGCCTGGAGCGCGACACCGCCACGAACCTCCGCACCCGCCGACGGTCCCGCCGCCCGCGACGCCGTCCTGACCAGCGCGCCACCCGCTTCGCCGCCCCCGGCACCCTGATCACCCAGCGGCCCGCCGAAGTCCAGGACCGGATCCAGCCCGGTCACTGGGAAGGGGACCTCATCGTCGGCCAGGGCAACCGGTCCGCCATCGCCACTCTGGTCGAACGCTCCACCCGCTACCTGATGCTGCTGCACCTGCCCGGCGGGCGCGGAGCCGACCAGGTGCTCGACGCGCTCGTGCGCGAGGTCTCCGGCCTGCCCATCCCACTGGCGCGTTCACTCACCTGGGATCAGGGCAGCGAGATGAGCCGCCACGACGAGTTCACCGCGGCCACCGGTGTCCCGGTCTACTTCTGTGAGCCTGCCAAGCCCTGGCAACGCGGCTCGAACGAGAACACGAACGGGCTGCTGCGCCAGTACTTCCCCAAGGGCACCGACCTGTCCGTCCACACCGCGTCCGATCTGGCGGCCGTCGCTGCCGAACTCAACGCGCGGCCCCGCAAGATCCTCGGCTGGACGACTCCGGCGAGTCAGCTCGATAAGCTCGTCGCAGCACTCGACCTCCCGGATGTTGCAATCATCGGCTGAATCCGCCCCTGCCCTCCCTCCGACGCACTCACTCGAACCATGCGACCTCGTGTCGCACCTGCTGGGTCCAACCGTGCGCGACCCGGTGCGCGGTGCGGGGACGCAGTTTGTAGCGGCGGGCGAACTCGATCGCGATCTCGTCGTGGGACATGCCGACCGCGCGCATCCGCGCACGCAGCTCGTCCTGCTCGACCCGCTGGCTGCGCTTGCTCATGACGCCGCCGCACATCCTCTCCGGACGCGAATGCTGATCGCTGAGCCTTCTATCCCGTAGCATGAACCATTCCACCGTAGTCAAACAGTCACGGGTAGAGCAGCCGGGTGTCCAAGGCGGTGGAGACTCTTCGTGCTCATACCTCTGCTGCCTGGTACGCCGGGCGAACACGTGCTGCGGACCGGCCGACGGGGTCGCCCCGGGTCCTCGTCGATGCCCCGGTGTCATCCGGGCATATTGCCGAAGACGGCTTCCTGCGCGGCCCGCGCGAGTGTGGYCTGGGTGGTCGCTGCGAGCCCGATCCGGTTCCAATGGAAGATCACATGTAGTGCGATGACCGCGCGTATTCCCCGCGTGAGATTGCCGTTTTCCCGCAGGCTCCGGAGTGATCTTCCTGCCTCGTGGAACGACGCGAGCCAGTCGCCGCCGATGAGGTCTGCGCGGGCGTGACCGAGGAGGAGGTGGCGCACGTCGCTGGTGAAGGATGCCCATATCCGCGGGTCGGGTGGTACTTCGGCGAGGCCGGAGCGCTGCTCGGYCACTCGTGCCCACACGTCGCCCTGCTCGTTGATGTCCAGTCCCGCGGCCCGCATGAGCGCGGTGCACAGCACGAGGGAGCGTTCCCGCCGGTCGGTGCGGCCGTCGCCGAGGGYGGAGAGCAGGTGGCGGCTGTCGGCGTGGAACAGCGTGTGGGCCAGGTCCATACCGGCCGGTCCGCCGAAGGCGTGGGTCTCCGGTTCGTAGATGTCGCGGGTCCAGGTGACGCCGTTCGTGAGCAGGGGATGGAGCGGGTCGGCGGCGTTGCTGCCGTGGCCGTCCGCCGGGTCAGCGAGCAGGTAGCGCACGCGCCACGGGCCCTTGCGGATGAACCACCAGGAGGTGATGAGACCGTTGGCCTCGGCCGACGGAAGGATTCCGGCCAGGTGGGCGATGGCTTGGCGTTCCCGCTTAGCGGGGTCCTGGGCAGGGTAGGTGATGTTCACCTGCTTCCACGGGGTTTCTTCCATGGTGGGGCCTTTCCGTCAGCGGAGCAGGAGGCCGGCGTCCCACGAGGTCGTCCTGGTTCCGGCGGCGGCCAGGGCGGCACCGGCCGATCCCACCAGGAAACCCGAGGGCTCGTCGGCTTGGGCGGGGGCGTTCTGGTGCAGGAGCAGCGGCTGGGTGAGAGGGATCGGGATGAGGGCGTCGGCGGCGATGCTGCGGGCGGTTGCGAGCAGGCCGCCGGTCCCGTGACACAGGCTCCGGTCGATGAGACGGCCGAGCTGCTCCGGATCGTTCAGGCAGTCGAGGAAGGCGGTCTCGGCGTGCTGTTGACGGGCGGGGTCGTGCAGGGCGCGGGCTGCGAGTTGCAGGGCACGGGTGATGCCTGGAATTCCGTAACACCAGGAAGGTCTGAGCGGGCCCGGTTGGCTGGTGGTACCGCGGTCGATGTCGGCGAGCRTGACGATCTGTGGCCACCACGAGCCGCCACCGGCCTTCTGCTGCTCCCAGGCGTCCAGCCACCGGCAGATGCGTGTGATCGCATCCGTTTGTCCGTCGACCTCGATGCCATCACGGAAAGCGATGGCCAGGAGGGCGAGCGGGCCGACGATTCCGTGGGCGATCGAGTGGTTGCTGTGACCTCCGATGGGCCCTTTCTGACTGCGATTGGGGCCGGTTGGGCACCACCAGCCGGGAAGGCCGTCGACGGGCTCGGTGAGCCGTACCAGGTAGCCGAGGACGTCGCGGAGCAGATCATGATCGCCGCTGCGGCGCAGCGCCACGGCCAGGCCGGTCAGGCCGCCGATGAGGTCGTATTCGGCCATCAGCGGCCGGCGGCGCTGGTCGATCCTGGCATGCGCGGCTTCGAGACGATGCCGGGTGACCATGGCGGTGCCCGCGTCCGCGGTGGCCATGGCCGTGGCGAGGCCGGGCCGGTCGGCGACACCGTGCAGGACGAAGGACAAAGCCGGAGCGCCGTAGTAAAGGCTGGCTGTGGCCGCGATGCTGACGCCGTCGGCGACGGCCTGTATCAGGGTCGCGTTCGCTTGGTCCCAGGTGGCCGCGCCGCCTCGGGCCTGCTCGATGTGAAGGAGGGCGATGCCGGCCGCGCCGCCGCTGAGGGACTGCCCCGGCTTCATGACACGCCCCGGGCAAGCAGGGTGTGAGCGGTAGCGCGGGCCAGCCGCAGGCAGTGACGCTCGGAGACCAGGTCAACTCCGATCATCCGGGCGTGGTGCAGGTGCAGCAGGTCGGCCAGGACCCGGTCGGGGTCGAGGCCGTCCTGGTCGACACGGGCCCGGTAGTCCACCAGGGCCCGGCGGAGCCGGTCGTTCTCGTACAGGGGGACTGTCCGCATCACCTGCTCACGGCCACCGCTCACCGGTCGGCCGGCGGTTGTTGTCGCCGGGTCGCCCCGGTGCTCGACGTGATCGATGAGCCAGGCATGTCCGTTTCCGGTGAAGCCGTCGGCGATGCCGATCAGTCCGGCGGCGGTTGCGACTGTCCGGTCGCCGGACAGGCGCTGGACGGCCGCGTGGGAGTCGGCGGCGAACACCGCTTCGGCCGCCGCCAGGGTCGGACCTGTGCCGAACCGGGTCTCAGGCCGGTAGGTGTGGATCGTGTAGTCGCGCAGCAGCGCGTGAGCGCGCAGACGGTCCGCCCACCGTCCGAACTGCCGGACGGCTGCCCCGAAACGGTCCGCGCCGCGCAGCGGGACGCGTAGCCGGAGATGGGGTTCAGGTTGGTGATAGCGGATGAACCACCAGCGGTCCTGACTGTTCTGGTTGTCGCCGACCAGTTCGGCGAGCCGGGCAAGGATCTCATCGTCGCSGCCGTAGACCTTCACATACAGCCATGGCGATAGGCCCGGCCGGTGCTCCACGGTGCTGGCGGCCCGCACCGGGCGCGGGTGTCTCGGCTCGATCGGGTTCGCGGCTCGGGCGAGCGTGACGACGAGCTCGTGGGGTCTGCCTCCGAACCACCCGGGCCGGTCGCCGGCCTCGGTGAGGACCGCGTACGGCTGCCGGTCAAGCTGGCCGCGAAGGAGCGCGAGGTGGGCGGGCTCGTCGAGGTCGATGYGGATCCGGACATCGTCGGCGCCGAGCAGGACCTCGGACGGGATCCGGTAGGTCTTCCGCAGCCGCTCCCAGGCATCCCGCCAGTCAGGAAAGAGCGCGGCGCGGGCCGGGAGGCTCCTGGCCGTGATGATCCATCGGGCGGGATGAAGGATCGACCGGCCGTACCGGATGCGCGGGAGGAACGGGAGTTCGCGGGCGACGGGTCCCCAGGTGAACGGGCAGCAGGGCGCTGAGAAGGCCGTCCAGATCTCTGTGAGGAACCGCGCGAGCGGTTGCTGGCCGCCAGGGAGGTCGACCGCGTTGAACAGCATCGGCTCGACCGGGCAGCCGCGGGACAGTGACACCAGCCAGAGYCGCCGCGCGTCGCCCGTGACCGCCAGGTCGTCGAGATCGAGGCCGGGGTTTTCCTGGTATTCCCCGAGGGGCAGGACCGGCAGGATCTCGGGAACCCTGGCCAGGGCCGTCATCTTCCGAGCCAGCGGTGGCCCGGAGATCTGCGTCATGATCRCTTCGGGCATGGCGGTTGGCAGCGCGGCGTACGCGCGGCGGAAGCGCTCCCGCTCGGTGTCGTCGAGCAGGTGCAGGAACCGGCCGACGGTCACCCCGGCGTGCCGGGCCCCGCTGATGACGGTCAGCGTGAACGCTCCCCGTTCCAGATGACCCAGGGTCTGCGCCGCCAGGCTGAAACGTAGCTCGGTGTGCGGGACCGGCGGCCGATGCCCGACGGTCAGCCTGGCGATCAGATCGTCGTCCAGGACCACGTCGGCACGGCCGTCGAGGGCGGCCTGCTGGGCGATCTTCGCCAGCATCACGTCGCGAGCGGTGAGCAGCTGCGGCTCGCGCCGATGGGACCCTCGGTATCCAGCCGGCAGGCCCAGCCCGGACGCCGCTGCCAGTTCTCGGACGGGCACCGCCGCGCCCGGCCCGTACCGTTCGAGGAACGCCTGGTGATAGGCCCGCCACCCCGGCATCTCCGGCGCGACCAAGGTAAGGATCGATGCGGCGTGCTCGGCCTCGCGCAGCACCGCCGCAGGTAAGGCCACCGAGCAGCCGACTCCCACATCGGCCACGGTCTGTCCGGACGAGTCCGGAAGGTCGGCGTAGCGGGCGAGGTGCGTCGCCGGGTCGGTCACCGTCATCGGGGGGCGCACAGCCGAGAGCAGCACGCGGTGGGCCACCAGGTCAGCCAGCATTTCCTCGATGACCGCCAGGTCGACGGTGGGTGCCTCGACGGCCAGCTTGGCGGTCAGGTCGCTGAACCTGATCGGCCGTCGCGCCGCTTCCACGGCCAGCCGCAGCGGGCGGGTCAGGTCCACCTCGGCATCCCGCAGGTGGCCCTCGGCGCTCACACCCGGAACGATCCACGAACGGCCGCGGGCGAACCCGAGGCCGTTCGTCACGACCGGGACCGTCCGCAGGGTGGCCAGCCGCTGCTCGATCCGCTCCGCCTGCTCGTCCAGGAACAGCCCGTCCGGCCGGATCACGACCCGGTGGTCACCGCCCCACGCGGCATGCGCGCGGGTGCTGAACTCCACCGGGGCGATGCCCGCGAACAGCCCGAACGGCGTCGCTCTGCTCGTCCAGCGCAGCAGATACCGCGTCAGCGTCTCTACCAGCCGCCGCACCGGCCGCGTCGCGCTTCGGGCAGCGGGCGCAGGCGAGGCGAGCTGCCGCTCCACCTGGGCGGCCAGCTCCGGTGACGCGGTCCGCACCGCGTCGGCGAACCCGCGCAACGCCCATACCCGTCGGAGCCACACCTGCCAGCCAGGGACGTCGTCGCCGGTCAGGTCCGGCCACGGCGGTAGTTCCAGATCCGCGGGGATCGTCGTGGTCCTGATCAGTGCCGCGTCCACGGCCTCATACGCGCGCACCCGCACCTCCACCCATGAGCTGTGGGTGTGTGGCCCGGCCCCCTGCGCAGGGGGCCGGGCCACACATCAGCGTCAGCCGTTGGTGGTGCAGGCGTCGCTGCCGGTTTCTCCGGATCCGCACTTGTCGGAGGTGCAGTCATCCGAACCGGTCGCGGGCGCGGGCCCGGCGTCGACGAGCTGGATATTGAGACGGAACTCCGAGGTGTCCATGGTGTCCATCAGAGGGCATCCTTTCTGAGATGGATCTCGGAAACCATTTCCCCTTCCGCGGAGAAGAGGGGTTCGTTTCCGGAAGGGTTGCTATTTCGAGAGCGGCCAGGTGAATACGACGCGGCTGTGTCTCTTGTTCAGCACCAGCCCTTCCGGAAGGTCGGCGTCGGGCGTGTCGATCGGAAAAACGCACAGTGYCGGAGCCGGACGGTCGACCTCATCCCATGCGCGGATCTGGTCGGCCATCCGCTCGGCGGCCCCGGCCGCGCCGGGTCCATGGGCGTAGGCGACGTACTCGAACTCGGTCCCGGCCTCGTCGACCTGGCGCAGCTTCCCCCGGTAAGCCAGGGTCGTACCGTCGACGAACGCCGGGGTGCCCCAGCGCCACGACGGAACGACGAGACCGCTGTCGATCGCCTCCTGCGGAACGATCATCGAGCCGAAGTCAGGTAGGTGGGTGGCCAGCCACAGGTCAAGGTTGGCGGAAAGACGCCCGCCAGGGACGGTCACTCCCGACCGCGCCTCATGACGTTCCTGGGAAAACACGCCGGTGACAGCGCCGCCGTCGATGTCCTGCTGGGGTTCGGTGAGCCACAGGGTCACGCCGTCGCCGAGGGCGACGTTCCAGCTATCGCTGGCGCCGGCGCCCTGCATCGGAACGAATCCACACATCAGGTTGCTGCGGCTGACAAGGTGATTCCCGGAACGCTGGAGCGCCCAGGACCGGGTCATACCCAAGGTGCGAAGCGGGACGACGAGGGTGCCGCCGTCGGCGAGTTGGCTGATCCAAGCCGGAGGAATGTCCCACGCGCCCACGGTGATTATGATCATGTCGTAGGTGCGGCCGGGCTCGATCCCGAACTCGGCGTCGGCGCATACCACCTTGACGTCGGTGTAGCCCGCCGCGTCCAGGCAGGCGCGGGCCCTGTCAGTGACGTCCGGGTCGATGTCGACGGTCGTCACCGACCCGTCCGGCCCGGCGATCTCCCGCAGCAGCGCGGCGTTATACCCACCACTGCCCACCTCAAGAACGTGTCGGCCGCTGGCCTGACCCAGCATCTCCGCGATCAAATACGGCGCGGACACCGAACTGATGCYCACACCGTCCTCGCGGCGCTTGGTGACGATCGCGGTGTCCTCGTATGCCTCCTCCAGAGAGACCCCCGGAGTGAACAACTCCCGCGGAACCGTCCTTAGCGCCCGCTCCACGTCGGCGCGCATCGTGAGACCCTGCCGCACATGCCCTTTGATGATCTTGTCGACGAGGGCGTCGCGGAGCTCCTCGGCCCGGGTGGTGATGTCGACGCTCATAGCGACGTCCTCTCTCGATGCGTGTGGACCGCCACGGTTCGGGCGACCTCCTGACTTTGACGATCTTTCTAGCGTGAGTGGATCGGTATGGAGACCTCCGTGTCGCCCTTGCTCCCGCGCAGGCGAAGCCGGCCGACACAAGAACATGATCATCATGTTTCCCTCGGGCGCCACGCCGCGCGCAACGAACAAGATCGAATTGATGCCGTGCGTGACGCACCACCACGATGGCCGATGCCAGGAGGTGGGTCATTCCCCCCACCACGAACGTTTCCTTCGGCCCTCACAAGGCCGTTGACCTGCGAGAACGCCGCCGCCTGCTCCGCTTTGTCCGGAGCGATGACGCCGATTCGTTCGGCGGGGCCCGCAAGGACGCGATCTCGCTCGTCGCCTGGAGGGCGCCGCGGACAAGCAGCGACCCGCGCTCGGTTCACCCCACGAACGCCGCGGCCGGCGGTATTCCACATCCTGTCCACCATCACCGGCGATGCGGCCGCTTCGATCTACCCGACCCCTCTGTTCTGGCCGTGAGCGGACAGCTACGGTTGCGACAGTTCGGTCGGTGACCGAGAGCCCCGAGGCCGATCGCCATCCAGACTCAGGGAGGAAGCACCGCGGCATGGACAGGAGCAGCCAGCGCGTCGAGCAGGAGGAGTTGCGCGCCCGGATGCGCGCGGTGGGCATGGCGCACGACGAGATCGCCGTCGAGTTCGCCCGCCGCTACCGGCTGCGGCCCCGCGCCGCCCACCGCGTGGCGCACGGYTGGACCCAGCAGCAGGCAGCCGGCCACATCAACGCCGCGGTCGCCCGCCTCGGCTCTGACCCGGATGGCACCGCCTCGATGAGCGCTCCCTGGCTGTCCGAGCTGGAGAACTGGCCGTTCCCGGCCCGCCGACGCCTCACCCCACAGGTCCTCGCCGTGCTCGCCACGATCTACGGCACCGACATCCACACCCTGCTCGACCTCGACGACCGGGAACATCTCACGCCCGCCGACATGCTCCTGATCAACAGCATGCGCCGCTTGTCGGCAGATCCGAGCAGGGCACCCGCGACCTCTGTCACCACACCGCCGCGGGGATCGACCGTGCCCGCCGGAACGGACGAGCCGTCGGCCGTCGCCGAGCGCGACGGCTCGGGCCGTCGGACCGTTCTCACCGCGACGGCCACCACGGTGGTCCTGGCCGCCGACGACGAGGTGGACGAAGTCACCCAACGCATGCAGCTGTTTGCCGCAACGAACGTCGACGATGCCGCGGTCGAGCAGCTGGACCTGAGCATCGAGGTGATCGGCCGCCGCTACGAAACGTCCGACTCCAGGAGTGTCTACCCGACCGCGCTTCGCCAGCGCCGTTACGTCGCCGACCTCATGCGCGGCCACCAGCACCCGCGTCACCGAGCAGACCTGTACGCCGTGGCCGGCAAGCTCTCCGGCCTGCTCGGCTATCTCGCGTTCGACCTGGGCAACGAGCTGCTCGCCCGTGCCTACTGCAACGAGGCGATGAGCCTTGCCCAGGCCGCCGGCCACCGCGGCCTCGCCGCGTGGGTGCGCGGCACAGAAAGCTTCATCGCCTACTACACCGGCCGCTACCAGCAGGCCCTGGACTACGCCCGCGACGGCCAGCGCCACGCCGCCCGCGGCCCAGCGTCCATCCGGCTGGCGGTCAGCGGCGAAGCCCGCGCGCTCGGCAAGCTGGGCGACCGGCGCGGGGTCGACGACGCGGTCGACCGCGCCCTGGCCGCGCACGCGCAGACCGACCAGGTCGACCCGGTCGGCTACTTCCTGTCGTTCGAGCCGTTCGGCGCCGCCCGCCTCGCCGGCAACGCCGCCAGCGCCTACCTCGCGCTGGGCGCCGTCGGCCGCGTCCGCGAGTTCACCGACCAGGTCATCCCCGTCTTCGCCCGCTCGCACTCGGCCGCCAGCCACGCCCTGACGCTGGTCGACGCCGCGATGACCTACCTCGTCGGCCGCGCCGCCGAGCCCGACCGAGCCGGCGCCCTCGTCCGCGAGGCCCTCACCGTCGGGTCCACACTCGACTCGCGGATCGTGGCCCGCCGCGCGCAGGACTTCGTCACCAGCGCCGCACCCTGGTCAAGCACCCCGGAGATCGCCAAGATAGCCGACGCCGTCGCCGCCTGGCGCACGCCGAGCACCTCCACCCGCGCCCCGTTCTAGCCTGGCAGCGTGCCGCACTCCCACGAGGGCCAGGTCGACGCCGACGACTGGGAAGCCTTCCAGCGCACGGAACGGATGGCCGACCACTGGTACTGGCGTCCCGGCCACCGCCCTGGACGCACCTACCTCACGTGGTACGTCGTCTTCGACGACCAGGCCCTCCGCGACCACGTCGCCCACCACCAGAAGGCACTCGCGGACCTGGACTATCTCGACCCGGTGCCCACGGACGGCATCCACATGACCGTGCAAGGGGTCGGCTTCCCCGACGAGGTCGACGTCGACACGACCACCCGCATCGGCGAGCAGGCAGCCGCACGCACGGCCGACATCGAGCCCTTCACGCTGACGGTTGGCCCCGTCGCCGCCTACCCCGGCGGCACGTTCCTGCGCGCCGCGCCGTGGCGTCCGGTCGCCGACGTCCGCGAGTGTCYGCGCGCGGCCATCGCCGCCGAGCTTGGCGCCGACCAGGTCCCCGCCGAACCGGCGCGGTTCAAACCGCACATCAGCGTGACGTACTGCAATGCCCCCCCACCAGCTGCCGAGGTTATCCACCGCCTCACGGAACTCCGCCGGATCCCACCGATCACTGTCCCGGTAACCAGCGTGAGCCTGCTCGAACTACGACGCGAAGGCCACACCTACCGCTGGACCATCCGCCGCACGGTCACGTTCACCGGGCATGCTTCTTCTACGGCCGGCGGGCCGTGCTCGCCGGCCGCGGGGACGGCCAGGTGATCGCGATGCGTGTATGGCGTCGGGTGAGTACGAGGGCGTCGGAGGGCAGCAGTTCGTCAGGGGTGCTCGCGGGGAAGGCGCTGATGCGGGCGCCCAGGCTGGTGCCGTCCCAGGACCTGATGAGGCTGACCAGCTTCTCGACGGTGACGTCGGCGTGGGGCCCGTGCCCGTAGGCACCGAACTCGAACCGCTCGCGCGCCTCGCTGGTGGCGCGGAAGGTCAGGTACGCGAAACTGTCCCCGTCGAGAAGAGTCGGAACTCCCAGCCCCCAGGAGTGCGCGACCAGTCCGCGGTCCACAGCTGCCTTCGTCGCGGCCAGCAGCCCGAAGTCGGGCAGTCTCATGGCCATCCACAGGTAGAGGCCGTCGAACCTGATGTCCTTCCCCACCGCTGTCCCCGACCATGCCTCCCGCTGTGGCATCGCGAGCGCGGCTCGCAGAGCGTCGCCGTCGGCCTGCTGGTCGTCGTCCAGGCGCAGGCGCACATCGTCGCCGTGGAGCGGGATCAGCCGTTCGCGCTGTTCGCCGGCGCCTTGCATGGGCACGAAGCCGCACAGCTCGTAGCCCTGATCCGCCAGCCGGCCGTTGGTCCACTCGAACGCCACCGAGCGGGTCAGCCCCCGCATCCGCAGCGGGACGACGATCCGCCCACCGGCAGCCAGTTGGCCCACCCACGCTGGCGGGATGTCCCACGCCCCGGCCGTGACGATGATCCGGTCGAAGGGGGCGTGCTCCGGCGCGCCGAACTCCCCGTCCGCGCGCAGCAGGGTGACGCTCCCGTATCCCGCGGCCGGCAGGAGCCGGCGGGCCCGATCGAGGACGTCCTGATCGATGTCGATCGAGATGACCGCGCCGCCCTCACCGACCAGTTCGGCGAGCAACGCCGCGTTGTATCCCCCTGTGCCGATCTCCAGGACCCGCATCCCTGGCCGTACCTGGGCCTGCTCCAGCATCATGACCTGGATTCGTGTGGCGGACACCGAACTGATGCTGACCCCGTGCTCGTCCTTCTTCGTCACGTAGTGGTGCTCGGCGGCATATGCCTTCTCCACCGGGACCTCGGGGACGAACAGGTGCCGTGGTACCGCCCGCACCGCCCGTTCCACCTCGGGGGTCACGAGCGCCTTCAGCGCGCGTAGTTCCCGGACGAGTYCCTCACGCAGGCGAGCGACATCCACCGGCCGCACATCTTTATGATCATGACTGGTATCGGTTGCTGGGGCGAGCACCAGGCTTCTCCTCGAACGCAAATAGCGACCCTGGGCAACATCTCGTAAACTCTACGATACTGTTGATCTTTCTGATGTGAGGGTTGGCACGGGGATCTCCATGGCGTCTTTGCTCCCGGGTGGGGCGGGTGGCCGGCGCGGAATCGTCGTGTGCAGCGCGACCGTGTGGGACGGTAGGTGGGTGTGTTGTAACGATGCCTCAGTCGCGGTGACGAATCATTCCCTCCAGCGGGAAGAGTTCGTTCGGGTCCAAATCGGCCGCTGACCTGCGAGAACGGTGGTGGCGGGCCGCTGTTGTCCGGCCCGAACACGTCGATTCGTTCGGCTGATCCCACCCGCATCCGATCTTGATCGTTTGTCGGTGTATCGCGAGCGGATATGGCACGGCCGCCGTGGCCTTGCTCCTACATCCCGGCGGACGATGAGCCGGCGGCGCCCTCACCCTGTCCCGGGTCACCGGCGATACAACGGTTCCGGTCTGTCCGACCCCTCTGTTCTGAAGGTGAGGGGATGGTTACGGTTACGCTGCTCCGGTAGGCCGTCGGGAGACGGTGATTGGGGTTGATCAGTGTCCAGGCCCGGGAAGGGAGCGGCAGCATGGGCAGGCTCAGTCAGCGCGTCGAGCAGGAGGAACTGCGGGATCGGATGCGTGCGGTGGGCATGACCCACAGCGAGATCGTCGTCGAGTTCGCCCGCCGCTACCGGCTACGGCCTCGTGCCGCCCACCGCGTGGCGCACGGCTGGACCCAGGCGCAGGCGGCCAGCCGCATCAACGCCCACACCGCCCACGCCGGCCTTGACCCGGACGGCGCCGCCACCATGACCGCCCCATGGCTGTCCGAACTGGAGAACTGGCCGCTCCCAGCCCGCCGACGCCTCACCCCGCAGATCCTCGCCGTGCTCGCCGCGGTCTACGGCACCGACATCCACACCCTGCTCGATCTCGACGACCGGGAACACCTCGCACCCACCGACATGCTCCTGATCAACGGCATGCGCCAATCCGTACCATCGTCACCCATACCAGCCGGCAGAGGAATCATCCCAGCCAGACTGGGTCTCATAGGAAACGACGACGTGGGCTCACCAGAATCGTCCGCTTCTATAGGGATGGACTCCCGACAGAATGATCGTCACGGAGGATTCCGGCCTGTCACCGAGGGTGTCGCGGCACGGCGGATCGCCGTCGGACACAGCAGGCCGTCCCTGGACACGCCACTGGCAGGATGGCTTGTGGAGAGGATGGTCGTCATGGCAGCTCGTGAGTCCGCCGATTTCGGCCGGGCATCTGGTCGCAGCAACGTGGGCCCGCTGACAGTCGAACAGTTCCACGCGGATCTGACCTGGCTGGCCACACGCTACCCCTATCGTCCCGTCGCGCCGTCGTTCGCCGAGATCGTCGATCTGCGCAACCACGCGTTCAGCCTGCTGGAAGAGCGACAGCGTCCGGACGAGACCCGAGAGCTGTATGTGATCGCGGGCATGTTGTGCGGCATGCTGGCCAACGCCTCCTTCGACCTCGGCTACCTCCATGCCGCGGCGACCCAGGCACGGACAGCCTTCCTGTGCGGGGAGCTGGCCGGGCACAACGGCCTGCGCTGCTGGGTCCGTGGCATGCAAAGCCTGATCGCCTACTGGCAGGGCAGTCTGCCCGAGGCCGTCTCGCTGGCCCGCCACGGCTGGGAATTCGTTCCGGAACACGGCACCGCACGCGTCCGGGCGGCAGCCCTGGAGGCACGCGCCGCGGGCCGGTTGGGCGACGAGGCAACGGTGCGGGACGCGCTGCGGCGTGCCGGCCAGGCCCGCGACGAGATCACCGACGATGACGCGCCCGGCGGGATGCTGGCCTTTCCCGAGCCCAAACAGTTCTTCTACACCGCATCCTCCTACCTGGGACTACACGGCCAGGCCCTGCCCGCGGCCAACTGGGCGACTCGCGCCGAACAGGTCGCCAGAGCCGCGATCGGTCTGTACGAGGCCGCGCCCACCAGCGAACAGCGGCTCGGGGAACTGTCGCTGGCCCGGCTCGACCTGGCCGCCGCCCACCTGGAGCGCTCCGAACTCGACGGCGCGGCGCAGACGATCCGGACCGTCCTGGACGCCACGGCGCACCGGCCCACCGACAGCGTCCTGCGCCGACTTCGCCAGCTCGCCACCGTCGCGGACCGGCCCCGGTATCGGGATCTGCTCCCCGCCCAGCACCTGCGTGAGGAGATCCTGGATACCTGCACGACCGCTACGCAGACCACGAACCGCTTCCACGACACCCGCGCCGACGCCGAATGAGTTGCCCGGCGCGGCCGGTGGTGGCGCTGCTGCACCCCGGGGCGATGGGCGCGGCGGTAGGCCGGCAGGCCACCGGCAGGGCGCGGGTGCGGTGGCTGCCGGAAGGGCGCAGCGCCGCGACCGCGTCCCGCGCCAGCGCCGCCGGGTTGCGGCCCGCACCGGACATGACCGCCCTCGTCCACGACGCGGACGTGGTGATCTCCCTGTGTCCCCCGCAGGTCGCCGACCGGATCGCCGCGGCGGTGCTGGCGGCCGGCTTCCGCCACGGGCTCTTCCTCGACGCGAACGCGCTCACCCCCGAACGGATGGCAGCGATCGGTGACCTGTTCGCGGACACCACGGTCCGGGTCGTCGACGGCGCGATCATCGGCCCGCCGCCCACCGGGCCGGGGACCACCCGGCTCTACCTCGCCGGCACACCCGAGGACACCACCGCCGTGGCGGACCTGTTCACCGGCTCCGACCTGGACGTCCTACCGATCTCCGACCAAATCGGCGCCGCGTCGGCGCTGAAGACCGCGCAGGCGGTGTTCCAGAAGGCCAGCCGCGCCCTCGCCGGACTCGCCCACGCGCTCGCCGAGCACTACGGCGTCGGGGACGTCCTGACCGCGGAGGGGCAGCGCTACCACCGCCCGATCCTCGCCGAACCCGACTATCTTCCCTCCGTCGCCGCTCGTGCGTGGCGGTGGTCACCGGAGATGGCCGAAGCCGCCGCTGCCCTGCGTGCCGCATGCCTGCCGGACACCATGATCCGTGGCGCGGAAGAAATCTTCGATGCCTGGACGACCTACCGCGACTCCCCGCCCGGCGAGGTCGACACGCTCTTCACCCACCTGCGCCGAGAACCCGGACGGTAGACGGGCGGTTCCGGTCTGTCAACGGCCAGAAGATCACGATGTGGGTGTGCCGTTAGCAGCTGCCCCAGCAGATCGCCGCGGTCCGCCTGAAGGTCAACGAGGGCTCGCCATCCTCGTCCTCCCGCGCTGGAAGGTCACGGGTACGAAAAAATCGGTTCGCGGTCGTTGACCCCGGCAGAACCGTGGAAACAGGCGGAAACGCCGATCGCCCGTTTCCGGGACCATCGCTCGTCCTGTCCGACTCGCCGGCTGGGCATAGCCATGAGGATGGGGCGTCCCTCTGCGCACGGGGGTTGTCCTGTGCTCCCGCATGGCGTGTCCACGGTGGTGAACGATTGCTCCTCGGGGAGTGAAGGCGGGCACCGTCCCGAATCGACAGACGTGGTSCAGGACGTTTCTCCAGGTCAAAAGGGGTGGGACGCAACGAACAGCTTCTTCGTGACGGGGGGAATGACTGTCTGACGCCATCGGGGCGATGGTGTAACGGTTCCGTTATGACTACTCTCGGCGAGGATTGCTCGGATGATGAGGACCGCGTGCGCGACGCGCCCTGGCAGCGCCCTTGGCACCAGGCCCAGGCCAGCTGATCGGAGGCCCTACACGGGCGAAGAGTTCGCGGTGGCGGGCCGGCCGTCRCAGGGGGGTTCCTGATGGAGCCCGACGGGTTCGCTCCGGACACCCAGTCACGGCATCCCGCTTCCTCCGGCATTCTCGCCCCACGGCCCACAGCGTCACGCGTTCTTGCTGTCAGGCCACATGCCCACAGCCCGGCGAGCAGGCACGCGCCTCGTGGCCAGGAGAGCCGCTTCGTGCCAGATCCTCCAGCCGAGAAAGCCGTCATGACCGCCGCTCTCGCCCCCGCCACGTTCCCCGAGCCCACGCGTTTCGTCCTCATGTCGCTACAGCACGTCTGGCACTACCCCGCACACGTTCGTTCCGTCGGCACCGCCCGCCAGAACGTCATGGCGCAACTCCAGCGCTGGGGGCTCGACGGGCTAACCGACGTGGCCATCGTGGTGTCGGAACTGGTCACCAACGCGACGCGCGCCGGCCATCGAGCACACCAGCACAACGACAGCCACTCGGTTGCCAGAGTCGCCGTGCGCCTCACCTACAGCCACCACGACGTGATCGTCGAGGTGTGGGACGGGGACACCGGGCAGCCGACCCGCCGGGACGCCGATCCCAACGCCGAGGACGGCCGCGGCCTGCACCTGGTCAGCGCCCTGACCCGAGACACYGGCTACTACTGGGTCCGGGTCCGCACCGCCGACGGCGGCTACCGGACGAACGGCAAGGTCGTCTGGGCAGTCATAGCGCACGACACACCACCGATTTCCGCCGTCGTCACCGATGTGCCGGGATCGGCGGGCCTGCCTCGCCGAAGCCCGCAGGCCGACGGGGATGTGAGCAGCGCCGATCCGATCGTCCACGACCACACGCTGCTCCAACGCGTCATCGACGGCCTGCGCGCGCTCGACGACTGGATGCAACGACCGGCAGCCGACCGCACCGACACCCATACCCGACCGGCCGCACCGACCGAGACTCAGGCGACGCCAGCATGACCGACGACGATCACGACCGTTCCTGCCCGCCGTGGTGCCAGGAGCCCGCCGGCCACCTGCACGTGGAGACGGACGGCCCTGGCGACTACCACACCACCGAGCTCGCCCTGATCGACCTTCCGGAGATCCCCGGGCTGCGTGGGGAGGCAGCAGTCCGGGTGACGATCGAACAGTACGTTACCGCCTCGACAACCCACCCACCGATGATCGTCATCGATGCCGGTGACGGTGGTGAACTCGACGGCTACGGACGCCTCACCCCCGAGGAAGCCCACACGACCGCCGCGGCGCTGCGCCGCGCTGTCACCGTCGTACAGACCTTTGGCAACCAGACAACTGGCCCCAGCGACGGCGACGATGGTCACGGATAGCGCCGCCGACCAGGTCCTCCCGCGATCCGCCCGCCGCCGAGCTGTCTGCCGGCCAGACCATGCGTGTCAGGATCAACGCTGGCCGGCCCCACCGGGCTGATTGCGCGCAGGCAGATCCGACCGGGGACCCGCGGCACCCATCGGGGAGCGGTTGGGCAGCGGAGACGTCTACCGCTTGCCATTTCCGACCGCCTGGGAGCGCTCCGTCGCCGTGGCAGCCACGCGCACACCTTGACAACGGGAAGGCGGACATGACGGCCGATGGCCAGCAGACAGATGCTCCCAGCCGTGAGGGCTCGGCTGGGATGGCACAGCCGGCCGCCTGCCAGGATGAGGCGGGGACGCTGGAGGCGTTCGTCGCCGCTGCGGCACCCTGCCCGTTCGCCTTGGTCGAGGAGCACGGCGACCGGTCGAATGCCCGCATACTCGCCTGGGGACTCCAATTCGACGATCATGTTTGTGTTGTCGGGTGCGACGGTGGGCTACGCGGGTCATTCTCCTCAGCTGACCAGGCACGCTGGCTGTTCGCGCACCTGGGTACGTGTATCCAGATCGTCTGGTACACCCAGTCCGACAAGAATCGTCACCACCAATCCTGGCCGGTGTCGGCAGGATCAGAGCGACCCCTTCATCAGGAGAAAATCGTTGACGGGAAACTGGAAACATGCTGACGGTTATGAGCTCCAATATTAAGGACGGCGCCGGGGACGGTCGCTGGTCTGATATCTCTAAGAACCTGTTTTGAATCTTCTGTCCGGGCGATCCACGCCCAGCCGGCCCCTGGCTTCGTTGTTGGCCGAACCGATACAACTCATCCGGTATCGGCTCGGCCTTCCGCCTTGCCAGGAACCACCTGGACGCGGCTCGCTGTCCGAACCCAAGATTCAAAACAGGTTCTAATAGGACTTTGTTAGGTGACTCCGGGATGTGGAGGTGTTCCTCCTGGTAACGGTTCGTAGGGGYGGTGGCAGGTGCGGCAGGCGCCGGTCCAGACGTTGAGCAGGGTCTGGAGCATGCGGAGGACTCCGTAGAGGGTCAGGCCGGCGCAGGGGCTTTTGGGCTGCGTCTGAGCTGGGTGCACAACGCCTGGGCGACGCAGACGAGGGTGACGTGGCGGTGCCAGCCGAGGAAGGAGCGTCCTTCGTGGTGGTCGAGGCCGAGGCCGTCCTTGAGCTCGCGGTAGTCGTGTTCGATCCGCCAGCGGATCTTCGCGAGGCGTACGAGTTGGCGCAGGGGGATGTCGGCGGGCAGGGTCGACAGCCAGTAGTCGGTGGGTTCGGCCTTGCCGGGGGGCCATTCGGCCAGCAGCCAGCATTCCGGCAGGCTGCGGTCGTCGGCGCGGGTGAGGGCTTTGGCGGTGGGGCGGATCCGCAGGGCCATGAACCGGGAGCGCATCGCCGCGTCGGGGTTGGCTGGGCTTCGGTGGGTGCCGTGTCGCCAGGTCACGGTGCGCAGCGCGCTGCGGCCGGCGGCCAGCGCGAGGGCTTTCAACGTGGACGGCGGGTCGGGGTAGGCCGGGACGGGGCGGCGTCCGTTCCCGGAGTAGGGCGCGGTGACCGGTACGGCGTCGGCGGGGTGGGCGGTGGCGGTGGGGGTCACCCCGAGCACGTAGACCAGGCGCCGGTCGGTGAGAGCCTGACGGAACTCGGCGGCGTCGCCGTAGCCGGCGTCCGCGACGACCGGCCGGGGCGGCACGCCCCAGCCGGCGAGCTCGTCGAACATGTCCAACGCCAGGCGCCACTTCTCCCGGTGCCGGACCTCGGTGGGGATCCCGGCCCGTGTCCGGCGGTCGCGGACTGCCGCGGCCTCGGCCGGATCGCAGGCGGTGTCGTCCCAGGACGCAGGCAGGAACAGCCGCCAGTCCAGCGCCGCCGACGCCCAGTCGGTCACCGCGTGCACGGACACCCCGATCTGGCAGTTGCCGACCTTCCCCAGCGTGCCGGAGTACATCCGGGCCACCCCCGGCGAGGCCGGACCGTCCTTCGGGAACCCGGTGTCATCGACGACCAGCGCCTCCGGGGCCACGAACTCCACCGCCCAGCCCGCCAGCCGCCGGCGGACCTCGCCGTGCTCCCACGTCGAGTTCCGCAGGAACTGCTGCAGGCCCTGATGGTCCACCCCGAGCCGGGCGGCCATCGGCACCAGGCTCTTGCGCTTCCCGTCCAGCATCAGCCCACGCAGGTAGAGCTCGCCCTTGGCCCGTTGGTCCTTGCGTGGCAGGTCCGCCAGCATCCGCGCCGCGAACTCCTCCACGACCGGACGCACCTGTTCCATCTCCTCCGGCGTCACAACAGGCAGCGAACCAGGCGAAGATCCCAACAGCCAAACCAGACGATCAAAAACCTAAGTGGGTGTTCTGTGAGTCTTCGTCGGGTCTCAGCTTGAGCTGATCTCTGGGGTGGGCCGGGGCAGGACGAACAGGCCGGGGTCGGGTTCGGTGAGCACGCCGCGGTCGACGAGGCGTTTCAGTTTGGCGCGCATGCTTTCGATGTGGCGGGGTTCGGTGCCGGTGCCCAGTGCCTGGCAGGCGTCCTTGGCGCRTAGCCCGTTCCCGTCGTGCTCGAACAGGGCGACCACCTCGCGATAGCCTGGCGGCATCTCGACCGGTGTGGCGTTGTCCTCGGCGGACAGGTCCAGCACCGTCTCGCGGGTGATTTCCAGCCGTTCCAGGTCGTGTTCGGCGGCGGCGAGCTGCTCGGTGAGCCCGGCTATCTCGGCCTGGAGCCGTTCCACGGTCCGCGCGGCCCGGACACGCCGGGCCTCGATCCGTTCCAACAGGTCCTTCATCACCGCTCCCGCCTCTCGCACCCGTCGTTTGTTGGTCAGGTCGGCGGGTCGCGCCAGGTCGGGGTGGCCGCGCGGGTCAGCCGGCGGGTCATCACGTCGACCATCGACCAGTGGATCCTCGCGACCGCGCTGGCCGGTCTCGCTTCGTAGTCCCGGGCCAGGCGGCGGTGCAGCATCAACGTGCCGAAGGTCTGCTCGACTCGCCACCGCTTGGGCAGCGGGGTGAACCCCCGCCCCCGAGGCCCGTGGCCGACGACCTCGACGTCGATGCCCAGAGCGGCGCCGTGTTCGGCGACGGTGTTCTTGAACCCGGCGTCCAYCCACGCCGTACGCACCGACGGCGCGGCGAGCGCGACCGCGTCCAACAGGGCGGTGCCGATGAGGTTGTCGTGCACGGACGCGGCGACGACCGTGACGGCGATGAGCAGGCCAAGGGTGTCGGTCGCGATCCCGCGTTTTCGGCCCCGGCTTTTCTTTCCCGGATCCAGCCCCGTGGTGTCGGCCGGGGCGTTGGTGGAGGACCGGACCGTCTGKGAGTCCAGCACGACCGCGCTCGGATCAGCCGGGCGGCGGTGATGCTCCCGGACCTGCCAGCGCAGTAGGTCGTGGATCGTCTCGGTGGTCCCGTCATCCCGCCAGGCGCCGAAGTAGTAGTACACCGCGGACACCGGTGGCAGGTCGTGGGGAAGATAGCGCCACTGGCAGCCGGTCCGGGTCTGGTACAGGACCGCGTTCACGATCTCCCGCATGTCGTAACGACCCGCATGCCCGGACACCGATGGGTGCGCCGCCTTCCACGCGGTGAGGACCGGGCGGATCAGCTCCCACGCTTCGTCCGACAGATCACTCGGGTACGGTTTGCGTTCGCTCACGCCTTCCAGCAGAACGCACCCACCACCAGGCGCAACCCGACCAGCCCCGAAACCGCCACCAGGCACGCAAACCAGACATCAACTCAGACCCAGACCCGGCAAGAGCTCACAGAACACCCACTCAGAAGATCGCGTCTCGCCCGTAGCGCGGGCCGCGATCCTCCGATGACGACGGGTCAGCGTGTCTGCGCGCCCCCTGGCCGCGCGCACCGCCAGCCTCCGCCACCGGCTTCCCGGCAGCCCCGTGTGCCCGAGTCCCTGCGAGACCTGGCCTTCACAACCCTTCAGGCCGTCTTCGGTGACCCCCTCGCCAAGCCGGCCGAGGGTACACAGTGCCCCCGCGATCCTGCTCTTGCTTGACAGCCGATTCCGGCATTGGCGAGACGCCGGAGCCGTGACGGCGAGCGTCTATTCCGAGCTGCCCKGGCCAGGTTCTGCCATGGTCGAGTCGCCCGGCCTGAGCATGGCCGGCAGCACTCCCGCCCTACAGCGAGAACTGGCCCTCCTGCCGGAGCACTTCCAGCACCTCGTCCGCCAGCGCCGCCACCGGTAACTTGCCGTCGAGGATGACCGTGTCACTGGGCAGGGTGTCCTCGGCGGCGGCACACCGATCGACCTGGGCGAGGCGCCATCGCCGGACCTCGGCATCCCGCTGCGGGTCGCCGGGGTGGATGACCTGCCCGGTGATCCGCTCCCGCAGCCGTGCGGGCGGCACCTTGAGGAAGAAGTGCCGCACCGCGATCCCGTATGCGGCCAGCCCGCCGAAGATCTCCCGCGCGTATCCCGGATCGACCACGGTCATCGGCGCGAGGACGAGCCCGTCGTGCTGCTAAACCAGCACCCGCCCGGTCTCCACGACCAGAAGCCTCCACGCGGGCAGGTCCTGGAAGTCACCCGACGGGGCCGGGGGGAGCATGTCGCGCAGCATGAACCCGACCTCCTCCGGGTCGAACACCACCGCGTCCGGGCACCGCCGTCTCAGCTCCTCGGTGAACGTCGTCTTACCCGCCCCGAACGATCCGTTGATCCAGCAGATCATGCGTGCTCCCTGCACCCGATGAAGAGCCTGGGGAGAGACCATAGGTGACCATAGCGTGACCGCAGCGACCTAACCGTCGCAATGCCAGGAGACTGGCCCAGCGAATCAGACAGCGCGGCGACGCTGGCTGTCCCCGCTGCTCAGCGCAGAAAGACTGCCGCCGATCGCTACCGCCTGCCCCGCCTGCGCGTTTCGCTGCTCCCGATCGTGAAGGCCGGCCTCCCAGCGACTGCCGCGCCTCCAGTCACGCGATGCCGCCCTGCGAAGCGGACCGGCGACCGCTACCGGGGACGACGACGCCCGAGAACGGTCAACCTCGTCATCGCGCTGACGAACGCGACGAGGAGCAGCAGACTCCCGCCGAGAGCCGCCTGCATCCCCAGACGGGCCCGCAAGTCCAGTGCACCGGCGGCGCTCGATCTCCCGGCAAGAATCACCAAGACGACTTCGAGGATGACAACGAGTACCACCATGCCCATCAGCGCGCTGGGGTCCCGGAGCCGACGCTGGAGCTGGCGCGCTGCGGCCCTGTCCTGGTCTGCTGCGGCCTGCTGGGCAGCGTCTTCCCGGCCATGGCGCCGCAGGTAGCAGATGAAGTCATGTTCTTGCAGGTAGCGCGGCCTGGCGGCGGAGTCCCATTCGCCCGCGGCGGACAGGAGCCGCAGCGCGGTCCCGATCGTATCGAGTGCCTCCGAGAGCAGGCCGCACATCCGCTGCCCCTGCGCCAGGCAGTACCGGATTTTATGATCATCGGGATAGATGCTGGCCGCCTCGGCAGCATGGCGGCGCAGCAATTCCCCCCGCCCCTCGAACGGCGGTGCCACACGCAGCCCGTCCAGGCAGACGTCCACGACCTGCCGTGATCGCAGGGCAGCGTCCCACGCCTGGGTGAACAGACCGGTGGCGTACTCGACGGTCCGCCGACGGCTGCCGAACGCGGCGAACGCACGGAACGCCGCGAGCAGAGGACCGTGTGCCTGGTCCCGGCCGGTGGCGATCAGCGGCGAGGATTCCAGGAAGAGGTCCAGCTCATCGAACCAGTAGTTCGCCCGCAACTTGGCGGCGTGGTAAAGCACGACAAAGCTGCGGACGTCGGCGGGCTCGTCGGCGAGCCTGCCCGTGGCCGCGGCGACGTCGTAGCGCGAGTCGACTGTGTCCCTGGTCGCCTCCGCGAACCCGAGCGACCACACCTCGACGATCACGTCCCGCTGCTGGGCTGTCAGGTCGTTGGTATGTGCGGCCAGCCAGCGGGCGCACTGGGCCGCGACCTGCATAGTCGGCTCAGTGAGCAGGCGGCGCCCCCAGTAGAGCCGCGAGCAGGTTAGCCACGGGTCGGCGATCGCGTCAGCGGCGCGGACCTGGAACGGCGGCTCGACGCCGRCCGCGGCCAAGGCCGCCGCAGTGGCGTCGCAGACGCGACGCAGATCCCGCGGGTCGGTCGGATCGACCTGGCCGAGCCTCGTGAGGATGGCGGCGATGTCGGTGTCCACGGGCCCCCTCGCATCACGGTGATGGCACCGATATATCACACGGTCGACAGTTTTCGACACAAAGAGCAACATTACGACCGATCTGCCGTCGGGCCGGTACCCCTACCCGGCCACTCGATGATCTATCCAGATCGCGACTCCCGCATCGTCTTACTGCGGACCCGAGACGGTGAAGTTCCGCGATGATCCGCGCCGGTCGTCGGCCCGTAGTCCGCGGCCACGATCCCGCGTCCACCGAGATCAGATGCTCTCGTGGTGAGCGTGGCGTGGTCCTAAGCCGCCGCAGCGTAGGGCGGTCTTTAGCCGGATGCTGACTGTGTCGCAAGGGTCTTGGCGTGATTGTCAGACCTGTACGGCAGACTATCGCCCGTGGGGATCACGATTCGCGAGTTGCCGGGGGATCCTCGTGCCGCGTCGCTGGACGAGCGGGACAAAGGTGACAAGTTCGAGCTGCTGATCAAGGTGTACCTGGAGGCCGACCCGGGGTGGACCGAGAGGTTCTCCGAGGTCTGGCAGTGGACGGCCTGGCCTGGCCGGGCCGGGGTGACCGACGTCGGGATCGACCTGGTCGCCGCGAGCCGTGGCCAGAGCGGCTTCACCGTCTGCTCGCCGACGACGAGGTGCTGGTCCTCGCCGTCGTCGACAGCGGTACGTCGCCGAGAACTTCCAGCAGGCCATGCCTCGAGTCGGGTGAGATCAGAATCGACGAGCCCGCCAGACTGCTCGGTTGCTGGAACGGACTGGTCAGGAACTTCGGCCGCCGAACACGGCGGCGCCGGTGGCCCATGGCCCGGGCGTCCGGCACTCCGTCTTCGCGTGAGATTCCCTCAAGGAGCCCTGTGAGCACCCTCGGTAGTTTCATCTGGTCGATCGCCGACCAGCTTCGGGGTCCCTACCGCCCCAACCAGTACGGCAACGTGATCCTCCCGCTCACGATCCTGCGCCGGYTCGACTGCATCCTCGAACCCGACCGGGAGACKGTCCGCGAGCTCGCGCGGMMGTTCGACAAYCCGAACCGGCTGAAGATCGAGGTGAAGAAGGCGACCGGCAGRCCGTTCTACAACACCTCCMACTACGGATTCAGCAACCTCCTGGCCGACGCCGACGGGCTGGYGGACAACCTGGCCGACTACATCGACCGGTTCTCGGCKGACGTGGACGTGTTCGAGTACTTCGACTTCAAGAAAGAGATCCTCGCTCTGGAGAAGGCCGGGCTCCTRCGCGAGATCGTCACCTCGTTCAAGGCAATCGACCTGCACCCCGATGTGGTGTCGAAYGCCGACATGGGCGATGCGTTCGAGTACATCATCCGTAAGTTCAACGAGGCCGCGAACGAGACCTCCGGCGACCACTACACCCCGCGCGACGCGATCCGCCTGCTGGTCGACCTGCTCTTCGCGGAGAAGGACGTCGACCTGACCGAGGCCGGCATCGTCCGCACCCTCTACGACCCGACCGCGGGCACCGGCGGCATGCTCGCCCTGGCCGAGGARCACCTGCTCGCGSAGAACCCGGACGCGAASCTGAGCCTGTACGGCCAGGAGTACAACCCGCAGTCGTACGYGATCTGCAAGTCGGACCTGCTCGCCAAGGGCCACGACGCGACCAACATCGCCTTCGGCAACACGCTCACCGACGACGCCTTCAAGGGCAAGAAGTTCGACTTCTGCATGTCCAACCCGCCGTACGGCGTCGACTGGAAGCAGTACGCCAAGAAGGTCACCAAGGAGCGCGACGAGGCCGGCCCGTACGGCCGGTTCGCCCCCGGCCTGCCGGCGACCTCGGACGGGCAGATGCTCTTCCTGCTTCACCTGGCCCACAAGATGCGGGCACCCGCGGACGGCGGCGGCCGGGTCGGGATCGTCATGAACGGCTCGCCGCTGTTCAACGG
>NZ_MOME01000036.1:0-88275 GCF_001983005.1 Protofrankia sp. BMG5.30
CATAAAACGACCGCACGACCGCGTTCGAATGCCGAATCGTGGCCACCATATAACTGTCGTCCTGGAACCGCTTACGGGTGATCGGGTTCACCGTTCCTGCCGTCATCGCAGAATCGGTTCGCGGCAACCGACGCCGCTTGCTGGTCCGCTGCAACCACAGCACGAAATCCCGCGCCTCCGCCGGACACGCCTTCGACCATTCCACCTCCACCGCCCGCAGGAACCGCCACCAACGCAGCAACGCAAACGCATAGCTACGAATCGTCGCGGCCGAACATCCCTGCGCTACAAGATCACGCAAGAACCGTCGGACCGGCTCGACCGGCCTATCCGCCTCGTCCACCACACAGAACGGCTCGACACCAACCATCGGGACCACCCGACCCCACTCMGGCAGATCGATCAGATCAATCACACGATCACAATTATCGGACATCCGCACGCAGTCCTCTCACTCGGAACTGCGTGACAGTTACCGACGGGCCACCACCCGCCGCCTACGACACGCTGACCCTCCGCCCGGTAGTCCGGTCAACGGTCCCAACGACCGACAGATCCACCGCGGGAGCGACCAACGGCGCGACGTACGGCGGCACCCCGAGGTGGAGTCCCAATGCCCAGGAGTTGCCGAAGCCGAAAAGGAAACTGAGCCCCATCACCAGCACCATGATCACGGTGACGCCGCGGACGGCGGAGCTTCCTGCCCGGTCGCCGCCACGGCCGCCTGACGATGCTGCGGCTGTTGCCGCTTCGGCGCTCATCGAAGACTCCGCATGACCTTGGTCGGCTGCCAGGCGCCGGCTGATCGCTCGGGCGGGGCTGTCCGCTCCGCCCTGCCCGCTGCCGCACCGGTTGCCACACAGGGGTGCGGCGAAGGCGCGACGGGGGTGTCGCTGGCCCTCTCGGAGGCGGCGGATGTGTGGCAATGCGTGTGGCAACGCGGGCCGCCAGAGGGGCACTCCGGCGACCAGAAGTGGACGTCAAAGCACGTGTGCGGACGTTCCTGAACGGTATGGACCGGCCTGAAAAGCGGAAGGTCGGCGGTTCGACCCCGCCCCTGCCCACCACCTCTGACCAGGGGTTTTGCTCCTCAACTGAGCCCCTCACAGCCTCTTCAAGATCGTTATGTAGCAACGGGCCGAGCTGTCCGACCGACGTGCACGCTGACATGCTCGTGCGATGCCACCGGCACGCGCCCCGGCACCGGCGTCCGGGATAGCTGTTGACTCGGTCATGCCGCGACCCGCCTCGCGCCCGTGCGCACCGGCCGTATCCCGGCCACCCAGAACGAGCCGGGGTTTCGCCCCGTTCGTGTTCACGTACGGGGCGAGCGTCAGCCCGTCGAACTCCACCGGCCGAAACGGCGTACCCGCCAACGACTCCGGCGGCACCGGCCGCACCGCGGCGGCGATCTTCACCTTCACCTCCGCCGACCCGGCCCGCGCGTTCGGGTCGGCGTCCATCATCCGCACCGCCCACACCAACTCACCGGTGACCTTGTCCCGTTTCTGCGCGTCGGTCACTCCGAGCCCCGCTCCCAGTCGCTCGCATACGGTGGCTGGGACAAGTGCCTCTACAAGTACGCCTGGTTCGACACCTCACCCGAGTGCAAGGTTGCCCATGCGCTCGACGACGTGCGCAGCAACGTCGTTGTCCGGGCCCGTCTACACATCGACGATCTCCCGACTACCTGGACCCGAGAAGGCCGCGAGTACAACCCTGACCTCGTCGCGATCGAAGAAGTCGACGGCGAGCGGACCTGCTGGCTCATCGAGACCAAGATGAAYAAGGAGGCGACTGTCGACGRYGTTCGGGCGAAATCGAAATGTCACTGTCCGCAACCACGCTGGAGTCGTGCCGCGTCCGTGTTCGGCGGACACCCGCTTCGACCATGCCAACCCGCGTGCCAGACGCCGGTGACGAAATCGGATGACACCACCCGGACAGAGGTGTCCCCGGCAGCAGGGCGACCGCTACACGGCCTGCGCACTCGCGCAGCCTGCATCGTTTGCACAGAAATAACTGGCCATAATCAAGAAAAATAGTTTAACGGGGTGGCCACAGGGGATATCACAAGAAACCTCTGTCRCAAGGAGAGACCACCATGGTTACTTTTGTCCTCGTTATGCTGCTGCTGGGTCTGGTCGCTGGCGCGATCGCTCGTATTGTGCTGCCCGGCCCCGATCAGATCGRTATTTTCGGCACCATCGTTGTCGGTGCCATCGGCTCCTTCGTGGGCGGCTTCCTCGGCTATATTCTGTTCGACCGGGACGTCGGTGAGGGCGCCCTGCAGCCATCCGGAATCATCGGTGCCGTCATCGGCTCCATCCTGGTACTGCTGGTGTGGCGGAGTGTCGGTGGCCGCACCGGCAGCCGTCGGTACGCGCGACGGTAGGAGCGGGGAGGGCCTCGCGACGCCTGGGCGAGAGGGTATCGGGCCGGCGTCGCGGTACGGCCGTTCGCGCCGATGCGCGGCCGAACCGGTCCGCTACAGGGGCTGCCGGCGGTATCGCCACCTCGTCCGGGACAGCGCCCGAATGTGGCGAACCGTCACTCCACGGGCCGTCGCCTTCGTCAGCACGGCGCTCAGCGCGACGAACAGCCTGGCCACGGCACGCGCACCGCTGCCGGCACTTCCACAGGAAAAGGAATCCACATGAGTATGACTGACAAGGTCAGAAACACGCTGCATCGGCTCCGGGGAAAGGGCCGGCGGAGCGCCGGCAGGGTAACCGGCGACCGAGAAATGGAAGCGAGAGGCGGGGCCGAGAAGACCCGCGGGGACCTCAAGCAGGCTGGTGAGAACGTCAGGGACGCCTTCAGCTAGACCGGACCGGAACAGCCACAATCGAGCGGGCCTGCGGGTCCGGCCAACAGGGTCGGACCCGCAGGCCCGTTTCCGCCTGCCTGCGGGCCGATGAGCACCCGCCGGCTCGTCACGGCGCGCACGGGAGAGGGGGCCGGGAATTGGATTACCGCACGATGGGATGGCTCGTCACGGTGCGCACGGGAGAGGGGTTTCTGGCTACCGGGTGACGTGGAGGTCACCGCGACCGGGGTTGCGGGCCTCGGCATTGCGGTGACGACGCGCGAGCCGGCGGAGTTGGAACATGCGGCCCGTTCCGGGGATCGCGATCAGTAGTGCTCCCGCGACCGTGGCGAACAGCATCGCTACCGCGAGCGGCAGGTGGCCGTCAAAGCTCAGGAACGACACTTCGACCTGCTGGCCGTTCTGCAGAATGAAGATCAACAGCAGGATGAGGACGAGGGCGAACAGAATTGCCGCTGTCCAGGTTCGGCTGGTGCGCGTGGAGCGCACGACGTGCTGGCGGACCGCGGGCTGTGTGYCGCCCGTCTCGGGTGTCCGTGGGTCCGGCGACGGGTCGGTGATCGTCATGACGGCTTCCTGTTCTGGCCTCGGCCGGGTAGTGCACCTGTGGGTCTGTCGAGCGCTGCTGTCCGCGACATCCCCTTCTTGCCTGACATGTCCCGGATCACACAGCCGTGAGGGCGGTCGGCGCGGTTGCCGCACCTGGTGGGGCCAGATCGGGGATCAGGGCGGCGGCCGTCGGTGTGGCGTGCACATTCAGCCGGTCGACCATGCGGGTCAGGGCGAACAGGCGGTAGATGTGGGGGCGGACTCCGACGACCTTGACGGGGATGCCGGCGAGGGCCGCCCGGTTCGCGACGCCGACCAGGATTCCCAGGCCGCAGGCGTCGAGGAAGGACACACCGTCGAGGTCGACCACCAGCAGCGGTGGTAGCTGGTCGAGGCCTGCCATCAGCGCCGCGCGGAACGCGGCGCCGGTGGCCATGTCGATCTCACCGTGGACACGCACGATCGTCATACTGGGCGGCGCGTAGGTGTCGGTATGAAAGCGGATGACGGACCTGGAAGTGCGCTGAGACAACGGGCCGGACAGGTGGAGGAAACCCTCCATCACGATCACCAGGCTTTCGGCCAAATGAGTTGCCACCGGAAGGTGTAAGCAGTCGACGGGAGCGCATGGCATCCGGACACTTCGGCTGGCTACTCAGACCCGGCTCTCACCATAGCGCGATCCGTCTCCGACCGGGAAACTTTTTCCACGTTGCGGGCGGTCCCGCGGCGCCGGGACACGATTGTCGGCTATCTCGCCGAACCTCGGATGGACGGGGGTGGCGGCTGGCGGCGTCGGTGGGAGGTCAGCACAGCGGTGCTGTCGACCGTTCCGTCGACGATGCCGCGGGCCAGGTCGGTGAGGCGGGTGTTGGTGTTGCGGGCGTGGCGGCGGAGCCGGTTGAACGCCTGGTCCATGTCGAGGCTGCCGCGTTCGGCGAGGACTCCTTTGGCCTGTTCGATCACGACCCTGCTGGTCAGCGCGTGTTGTAGCTGCTCGGCGAGCATCTCCTGGTGGCGGATCGCACGTTCCTGCAGGATCGCGATCGTCGCCACGTCGGCCAGCGCCTGGCCGATGCGGGCGTCGGCGTCGTCGAGACGGCCGGGGCGGGTACCGAACAGGTTCAACGTGCCGATCACCTCGTCGCGTAGCCGCATCGGTAGCRCATGGACCGAGCGGTAGCCCGCGGCACGCGTCTCGGCCGTGAAGATCGGCCACCGGCGTGCGGCCAGATCGACGTCGGGAACGGTGACCGCCGTGCCGGTGTGGTAGCAGTCCAGGCACGGCCCCTGGTCGTGTTGGAGCTGGAACAACTCGAGTAGCCGGCTGGTCTCCGAGGATGCTGCCACGACCTGCAGGCTGCCGCGCTGGTCGGCCAGCAACAGGCCGGCGGCGGCTACGTCGAGCAGGGTCACGCAGTGGTCGGCCAGCCGGCGCAGCAGGTCCGCGACGTCGTAGTCGGCCACCAGACTGTCGGCCAGGGCGACGAACGCCTCGCTCAGTTGCTGTTCCTGATCCACCGTCGCCTCCACGCACCCGTCACGCGTCCCATGAGGAGTTTTGTCCGCCATCATCCGGGCAGGTCACCGTCGAGTCGCAGCCGGYGGCCGACGATGTCGCGGGCGACCTCGTCGGGGGTCCGCCCGGCGGCGTAGGCGTACGCGCGCAGCCGGACAAGGGCCTCCTGCGCGCTCACCCCGAGCTGGGCCATCACCATCCCGGTCGCCTGGTGGATCTCGGCCCGGTACATCCCGAAGGCGTCCGGGCCCACTCCGAGCGGCAGGCCGGCCGGGCCCCGCAGGTCGCCGGCCGCCGCGTCGATGACCGTGAGGGCCGCGACGTCCACGACGATCAACGCGTCCGCCAGCGCATCGCCCTCCAGCGAGCCTGGCCGCGCGCGTACGAGGTCGAGGGCGCCCAGCCGGATCGCGCCGATCTGCAGCGGAAACGCGAAGATCCCCTGGAAGCCGGCAGCCAGGACCGCGGGGGTGAACATCGGCCAGCGGCGCCCCGCCGGCCCGGTCAGATCCCCGACGAGCACCGGGTGTCCGTGGCGGGTGGCGTCCCAGCAGGGTCCCTCACCGAGGGCGAACTGAAGATCGTTAAGATGGGCGGAGGCCGGATCGCTCGCGCCGGAGTAACCCTGGCCGGCAGTGTCGGCCGTCACCGAGATCGCAGCCCCGTCCACCGGTAGGGCTGACACGGCGCCGGTGCACAGCCGCTCCAGCACCGAAGCGTCCCTGGACCGGTCTGCCAGCAGGGCACGCAACTCGCGGCGAAGCCGGCCGGGGTCACTCACGCGCTCCTTGGCTGCCACGCAGGCGCGGTGCGACACCGACGACACCCCTGGCTGTGATCAACCGCTTCTCAGCTCCTGCCACCGCGGAAAGGGTCGGTTCTGCCGTAGGCGAACCGGCCACGAGGTCTGCGGTTATGGTTGTTCCTCTCAGTCGACCAACCGCATCAGCGAGAGGGAACCCGGAACAGGCATACGGACCAGACCAGGACGAGAACACAGCCACGCTGACATGACGCCTCTCAAGCTACGCCGCCACCCGTGGCCCCGTGGCCTCCCTGCTCGGCCAGGCCGAAGAGGAAGGCCGTCAACGGGACGGATCGAATCAGGTTACGCGTCCCCGATCCCTCGGTCCCACCGCGCCTGCGCCGGAGGCGGCAGCCGAGATGGAACGATGTGCGATGTGCGGAAGGATGTTTGCGATGTACGCCCGCGAGGGCGTCGGCCTGCCGGTCACGGCCGCGATCGGGCGGCCGTCGCGTGAGGACGAGCCGGCTGGAGGCGTTCAGTGACGCCGTCCTGGCCATCATCATAACGATCATGGTGCTGGAACTGAAGGTTCCGGAGGGGCACGACCTGGCGGCGCTGCGGCACACCACCGGGACCTCGTTGCTCACCTACCTGCTCAGCTTCGTCTATGTCGGCATCTACTGGAACAACCACCACCACACCTTCCAACTGGTMCAGCGCAGCACCGGCGGCGTGCTCTGGGCGAACCTGGGCCTGCTGTTCTTCCTTTCCCTGTTTCCATTCACCACCGCGTGGATGGACGACAGCGACTTCGCCCGCACTCCCGTGGTCGTCTACGGGGTGAACCTGCTCGCGGCCGCGATCGCCTACTTCGTGCTACAAACTGTGATCATTCGGAACGAGGGCGCGGGCTCCCCGCTGCGGCAGGCTGTCGGGCGGGACCTCAAGGGCAAGGCATCCGTGATCCTCTACCTCGCCGGTATCGTGAGCGCGCTGCTCACCGGCCACGGGCACATCGGCATCCGGATCGCGCTCGGCTTCTTCGTCGTCGTCGCCATCCTGTGGCTGATCCCCGACCGCCGCATCGACCGCATCATCCGCGACCAGGGCCTCCCCGACTGAGGTCGTGTCCGCGCGATCGAAGATCCACCGGACATGGCCTGGCCGGTGCCCCACCGTTGAGACGTACCGTCCGGGCACGCACACGCGCGCCCCGAAAATCATAGATTGAGATCAGATCTCAAATCGGAATCGACCGGACGGCCAGGATCCGGTCAGCCGGACGAACGGGATCACAGCGATGCCGCCCCGCACTCCGACGACGGTTCAGGATCGTCAGGACCGTCTGTGACAGCGGCGACGGCTCGGCTGACGAGGTGTTCGGGCAGCCCCGCCTGTTCGCCATGCCAGCGCACCCAGTCGGGCAGAAGCGCCTTCGCCGCCGCCGTGACCGGATCATCGATCCAGTCGCTCATCAGAGCCCGGTGGAACCGGACGCGGTGCGGGGACACCGTATGCCGGGCCTCCGGCAGGACCCCTTCGATCCACTCGTACGCCAGCGCGGCGACCGCGTCAGAGTCCGGCTGCGCACCGTKCCGGGTGACGTACCAGATGGTGAACGCCTCGGCCGTCGGGGTCTCGTCGATGTCACGGTACAGCGACGGCGTATCGGGTAGCGGCATCCCACGCCCGTTCAACGCGTCCGCGAGATCATGGATACGGCGCCGGACACGGAACCAGTTGTCCAGTGCGGAATCGGACTCGGTTCCTTGTATCGTCTCCTCCCCGATACCGCAGTAAAGAAGGCAGCGCAGGGATTCCGCGGTCTCGGACGGTACCGGCAGGGCGTCGTCAGCCGTGTCACCGACCATGCTGCGCCACGCCGCGGCAGCCTGCGCCACATCGTCGAAGACACCTGCGTTGGCCACTTCCACGAAGCCGCAGGCGTCGATGTCGAACAGGAAGACCGACGGGTCCGCACCACCGGGATACTCACAGCCAGCGATCACCGCCAGCCGGGTGCCGTAGGCATCGCGCATCCGCCACACCTCGCCGGTGGCGGCGATACGCGGCAGCGTTTTCAGCCACCGCGGCTGGGGTCGCGCGGCCGTGCCGGCCCGGACCGCCTTCCCGACATCCGACGCCACGCTCCGTAGCGCGTCCTGGGTATTCGAGGCGAGCGCGGGCGACGCGATCGAGGTAAGGCCGTGCAGCAGCCGCCACGGTGCCTCCCACGCACCGCCGCCGCGGCCCAGCTCGTCCCGGACGCGGGTCGCCAGCGCGTCGGTGAGCTCGGCGAACCACCAGTCGAACCACAGCCCGGCGCAATCCTCGCGCAGGGCACGGCGTAGCTGGCCGCCCAGCAGTTGCGCGGCCGCCTCCTCCAGGCGGCGGGGCCCGTCGGCCGCCATGACCACCTCGGCCCCGTCGATGACCGCCGTGGTCGACCGGCCGAACCAGGCGGGCGGCTGCCGGCGCCCCGCCAGCAGCCGCGACGCCGTGGCCGGCGTGTTCCGTCGCCCGGTCTGCCGGCTGCCGGCACTCGACGACGCACCGACCGGACGAGCGGAGGGACGCTTCCCGCTCTTCTTGGTCTTACGTCCGCGTGACACCGGTGACATGATGCCGTCGATCGTAGATGGGCCTTCCGACAATCGAAACACGAGCCGCCGGCGGGACCTCACCTTGATCCGTGGTGTGGTTCACGCCGGCGTTCACGCGGCGTCAACGCGGGCGGTCGGCGACGGCGATCCGGCCGCTTCGTAGCGATCGGTGCTGCTTCACCTCGACGGGCAGGCCGGCCGCGACGGTGAACAGGTCGTTGTCGGCGGCGACCGGGAAACGATGGCTGGTGAGCAGTGCGCGCATGGCAGCGGCCGTCCAGGACGAGCGGCGTGGCTCGGCCGCCCACGGGCGCGGCTGACGCGCGACCAGGGTCATGGCGCCGGCGGCCACGCGGCCGACGGCCGTTGACAGGGAGGGTGACTGGTAGGTCACAATCAGGCGACTGCCGGGAGTGGAGCAGTGATCGACGGCCGCCATCGTGGCGGCGACCTGGGCCCGGGTCAGGTAGGGCACGACACCCTCCCAGACCCACGTCGTCGGCACGGCGCGGTGATGGCCGGCCGAGGCGAGCACGTCCTCGAGCCGGTCGCCGGAGAAGTCGACGGTCACGAACCTCAGTGACCGCGCACACGGCGCAAGAACACCGACCCGGTCACGCTTGTCCCGCTGGGAAGCCTGATGGTCGACTTCGAAGACGTCGACCTCGGCCAGCTCGGGCATGCGCCAGGCACGGTCGTCCAGACCGGCGCCCAGGATCACCAGTTGCGGGGACAGCCGGGAACGCACCGCCTCGTCGATCGCGACGGTGCGCGCCACCATGACCTCGCTGGCTGCCCGCACCATCTCGAACTCCACCCGTGGGCCCCAGCCCTGGGGCGGCGCGCCCGCGCGCACCTGGTCGACCGGAACCCGCTCCTCGTCACGCAGCAGCGCGATCGCCGTCGGGTCATGGAACCGACCCGGCGCAAGCCGTCCGTCCGCGACGGCGCGGCCCTGGCAGACCAGTACCGCGGTGCGGCTCGCCGGACGTCTTCTCACCCGCCGCACGAGGCGCCCGCCGGGGAACAGCGGGTCATGGTGCGCCTTCCCGCCTGTCGACGCGGCGGTGCCATCGTGGTGCGCGCGTGGCGCGGGGCGGGCTGATACACAGATCCAGTCAGGCCGACGGTAACGGGGACAACGGCACGGTCGACAACGTAAGGAAACTGTGAGCCGAAGGCCCGGGCAGGCTGTGACGGCGGAGCGCCGTAACCCCTGTGGCCCTATGACGAGCTGGCCGGAGTGATGATGACGGCGACATCGGCATACGGGGACTTCGCCCGGCCGAGACGGCTGAGCGTGTTGAACAGCTTCGACGCCGGGACCATGACCCCGTATTTCGCGCGGACCTTGCGCCGGACTTCGTCGAAGACGTCGCCGGAGGCCGCCAGCTCGGCGGTCCCCTCGACAGGTGACGAGCCGTCCCGGACGCGCCCGCGCGCGTCCGACGGCTGTAGCACAATCTTGGGGTTGTTCCGGAGCCGCTTGTACTTGCCCGACGCCGACGACGTGCTAAATCCGATCCGGTCCCCGTCAAGCGGAACGATCCACGTGGGTGTGGACACGGCGGAACCGGTCTTACGGAAAGTTGTCACAGCAACATATTTCGCATCACCCAACGCCATGCCGTAAGTCTAGGACCTGACAGGGCCGGGGACTCAGCGGGACGTCGGGATGCTTTTGACGGAAGCGACCGGACGATCTCAAAGGCGCCGGTACGGCCGTTCCCGGGAAGGATGAAACACGCCGAGTCACCACCGGACGGTGACCGGCTCCCTCAGGATCGCCTGTACCGTGCCGGCACATCGGACACCGCTCCGGCTGCCGGAAAAATCAACCATCATGGCCGTTGATTTTCTTCGCGGCTTTACAACAGCCGCAGCTTTACAACAGCCGGCCCGCACCGCGCCGGGGCCTCCCGCGTCGGCAATCCCACGCGCTTCCCCGCGGTCCGGTCCTGCGTCACGGCCATGACCCGCCGGCCCGGACAGAGTGGTGCTGCCCGGGCCTTGTCAGGGTCTGGCCAGGCCGGGTGCGGACGGCCGCGCCCACCCCCGCGAGCGGACCGCACCCACCGAGCGAGCATCGTCGTCCGGCGGCTGTCCGGCGGCATCCGGTTCATCCGGCGGCCGGTCAGTCCWCCGGATCGGCGGATCGCCGCGAAAGGGGCCGAGAAATTTCGGTGAGGTGCAGGGTCTTCGCGGTCGCGGCCATCGTCTGGGCCGCGAGCTCGGTATTGTCCGAGAGCCGCTGACCGAACGTGGGGATCATTTCGTTCAGCCTGGGCCGCCAGGCGTCATAACGCTCGGGGAAGCACCGCTCGAGAAGATCGAGCATGATCGGTACGGCGGTGGACGCGCCGGGGGAAGCCCCGAGAACTCCGGCGATGGAGCCGTCGGCGGACGCGACGACCTCGGTGCCGAACTGGAGGATCCCTCCCTTCTCGGGATCCTTCTTCACGATCTGTGCCCGCTGCCCGGCCGTGATGATCCGCCAGTCCTTGGCCAGTGCGCCGGGAACGAACTTCGCGAGCTCGGCAATCTTCTTCTTCCGCGTCGCTCGCAGCGCGTTCACCARCAGGGCGACAAGGGCGATGTTGTCCCTCGCCATGGCAAGCAGCGGGAGGACGTTGTGCCAACGGATGGACGACGGCATATCAAGGACGGAGCCGTGCTTGAGGAACTTCGGGCTCGAGCCGGCATACGGACCGAACAGGATCGACTTCTTGCCGTCGACGATCCTGGTGTCCAGGTGCGGCATGGACATCGGCGGCGCGCCGATCGGCGCCTTGCCGTACACCTTCGCGTGGTGCCGGGCGACGACGGCCGGATTGTCGGTACGGAGAAACTGCCCGCTGATGGGCAGCAGGGCGAAACCGTAGGCCTCGGGTATCCGTGATTTCTGCAGGATCTTCAGCGCCCACCCACCCGCGCCGACGAACACGAACCGCGCGGAGACCTCCTTGGTCTTCCCGGTCGTGTTGTTGTGGATGCGCAGCCGCCACCGGCCGTCCGGCTTCCGCGTCAGCGCCCTGATCTCCTGGTTGAGGTGGATACCGACGCCGGAGGCCTCAAGCGTCCGGAAGAGCTGCCGGCTCAGGGAACCGAAGTCCACGTCGGTTCCGGAGATGTCACGGGTCGCGGCTATCTGCTCGCCGGGTTTGCGCTGCTCGATCAGCAGCGGAGCCCATCGCTGGATCACGGCGGGATCGTCGCTGAACTCCATGGCGGAGAACAGCGGCTCGGTACGCAGCGCCTCGTATCTCCTGCGCAGGAAGTCGACATCGGTCGCCCCCTGCACGAAGGTCATGTGCGGCGTCGAGTTGATGAAGGTCTCCGGCTCGGAAAATGTTCCGTCCTCCACCAGATACGACCAGAACTGCCGGCTCACCTGGAACTGTTCGTTGATCCCGACGGCCTTCCGCACGTCGATGGTGCCGTCCGGGAGCTCRCTGGTGTAGTTCAGTTCGCACAGGGCGGCGTGACCGGTACCCGCGTTGTTCCACGGGTCCGAACTCTCCTCGGCGACCCTGGGCAATCGCTCGTACAYGTCGATCGACCAGTCCGGCTGGAGTCTGCGCAGCAGAGTACCGAGGGTGRCACTCATGATTCCCGCGCCGATGAGGACGACGTCGGCGGACTCACGGGCCCTGTTCGTGTCGGGCGACTGCGGATTCATGTGGCTCACTGCCTTCTTTCACGATTCTCGCACCTGACACAATTCCATCGTACGGTCCGCATATACGCACGTATGATTGGAGCGGTGAGTCGTGAATCACGGGACGGAAAGAGCGCACCGGCGTCGGACCTGTCGTCTGCTATGGGACGGCAGCCGGCACCGTGAACTCCCGGATGCCCCGTGAGCTGGGAGTACGTCACTACGAATGAATCACCGGGGCGGGCCTGGCGGCGTTTGCGAAATGGAATTTTTACACGCTTCTAACCTGCCGTCCACGAACGACTTCCAGTCGATTTGACGGCCGCCCGACAAAGCATCGCGGTAAATAGGGAGAAATACCCGGCCAGCCGGGCAGAGAATACCCTGACGACCAGGAGGAAAGGCGGCCCGGCCAGGGTCCGGCCGAGGCCGGGCGCGGGGGACCCTCGGCCCCGCGGGGCCTTCTCCGCCCGCCGGCACTCCGGTGCGTCCGGAAGCGGTCCTCCCGACACGCGGCAGGCGCCTGCCGGTGCGGCGGCAGCCCGGCCGCTGGTGCGCCCGGTCGCAACGCGGGYTGGTCCGCGCTCCGCCCCGCCGACGCTCATCGCCGACCGGGTCAGGTCCACCAGCGAGGGCCGCGTCCACCGCGGGGCCGCCCGGTTCCCTCGGCGCCCCCTTGCTCCCGGCTCCTCATGGACGGCCCCGGGCAGGATCGTGCGTCCATACCTGGGAGACGCATGCTCCGTAACCGGGATACGACGTATATGGATGCGGCCAGTACGGATACGGCCGGCCTGGGATGTACCTGGGATACGGTGTGTCGCCGGCCCGGTGTGGCTGGTGGGCTCCGGTATACCGGAACGGCCGTGAGAAGGCGGGCCGAACCGGAAGAACCAACGAACGAGCCCACTCGCCCGACCACCGAAAGGGAATTCGCCGGCGTCGGTTTGGCCACGGCACGGCCGGGCACGAGCGGCACAGCGGATTACCGGTGAACGGCCCGGGGGCCAGACGTTCCGGTCTGCTCCGGAGAATCCCGGTGCCATGTCGGTCGCGTCCCGGCCCCCGGGCCCACCGAGCAGCGACAAAGCGACCACAAGAGCGCCGACGGGGAGTCACAATGGGCAGTTGTGAGGTTTGCGGCAACGACTACGAGATGAGCTTCGAGGTGCACGCCCAGGGAAATGTACACATATTTGACAGCTTTGAATGCGCGATCCACGCGATGGCCCCGGTCTGTGAACACTGCGGGGTGAAGATCTCCGGTCACGGAGCACAGACCGACGGACAGTTCTTCTGCGGCGCCCACTGCGCCCGGGCGGCAGGGCGGCAGGGGATTCGTGACCATGCATGACGTGACCACGAGTGACGTGACCACGAGTGACATATGAACATGTGACATGTCACATGGGACGCATGAACTGAACGTATGACGTGTGAACGTGCGGCCTGACCACGTGACAGACGCGGCCACCGGTGGCGCGCGGCCGGTGGACAGCCATCCGCAGTTCGCCGTCACGGTGCCACCACGGCCGTCGCGCCGCCGTAAGAACGAGATCTCCGCCAGCCACGATGCGGTGATCCGTGGCAGACGGATGATCTACAGCGGCGGGCGACGGTGCCACCCTGGCGGACCGATCACCATCCGCGTCAGGGCTTTCCCATGAACTGCCCCGGCCGGATCGCGGCCGGGGCTTTCGCGGCAGGACCGGCCGTCACCCGCCCAGCGGGTTGCGGCATCCCCCAGCCGCGGCCGCGGGCGGCCATCCTGGCGTGTTCCGGCCCCGGGGGTGCCCGGCGGCCTGGATCGATCCACCGGCCACCGGCCGGGCCCTGGCCCACGGAGGAAACCGTGCGCCACGACCCCCTCGGGATGCCCGGGTCCGGGGGCTTCGACCCGGAACGCTGACCTGCCAGCGGTCCGGGAAGCCGGGCCTGAGGCGGCGGGCGAAAAACTACGGCACGCCGCCCTCAGCCTCTGGTCGAAGACCCCCGGATCCTGGCCAGGGACCCCAGTTTCCTGGTCGAAGACTCCCGGATCCTGGCCGAAAAACCCGAAAACGCCTGGATGTACCGAGACGTCCTCATTTTCGGCAACCTCGACACATCAAAAGCACAACCATTGCCCCTGGTTGGAACAACCGTCGTACCGGCGACCCCCTTGGCCTTAACCTGACCGCATCTCAAGCAGCCGGAACCGCCTGGACTCCGAAGCCTGCGGGCCATGTCGAAACAGGAAGGAGGATCCGATGCGTCTGATCGCGTTGGCGTGGGGCTATACCTCACTTCCCACGGATGGGATCCCCTTGAGGAGAGCCCGGACCTCCGCCTCTCGGTAGCGGCGATGGCCGCCGAGAGTGCGGATCGACGTGAGCTTGCCCGCCTTCGCCCACCTGGTCACCGTCTTCGGGTCAACTCGAAACATCGTTGCCACTTCAGCGGGCGTCAGCAGCGGCTCAGCGTCCGGTGTTCTCGTCGTCATTGCGTTGGCCTCCCGTCACAGAGCGTCGCTCCGTCCCATACAGATCGTGCATCCTTCGGGGGCATTTCGGACATGGCACGTCAGGACCATCTGCTGACTAGTCACACGACGTCCGAAGCGAGCAATCACGCTCAGTTAGCAGTTATGAACTATCAGCTTGCGGACTCCCTGGTCTGAAGCGGTCTCCACCGGTTCAGGACACGCCCATACGCCGCAACCGCCGCGTCTGTTCGCCCTCGGCGTAACGCGCTGATCGCCTCGCCCAGGTCCGCGACCGACGTGTCGTTGCGCAGCGCATCGTCATCGAGCAGATCGACGATGCCTCCGTAGTCGAGCTCGATCCGGCTGTGCGGGTGGAAGTCCTCCAGCCAGTCCCCGAGCTCGGCCACGCCGTCGACGCCCGGCGAGTCCGGCGCGACCCGGCGCAGCACATCGAGCGCCTCCAGGGCCCGGGTCACCCGGCGCCGGGCAAGGCCCATCGACGTCCGGTAGAGCAGCGACCTGTCGACGGTGTCACCCGTGACCAGGACCCGCTCCGCGGGATCGAACAGGACGAACCACGGCGGCGGCACCATCCAGGTGCAGGTCTGGACGTAGACCTTGAGATCGGGCCGGCGGCTGCGCCAACGGTCCAGCTCGGTCTCGGCCGGCTCGGCCAGCCGGCGCGGGATGAACGCCTCGGCCACCCGCTCGGGCAGCCGGCCGCGGAACTCCATCGCGGCCTGCCACACCCGCAGCTGGGTGTACCAGGGGCAGACGAACATCAGGCCGTCCGCCATCTGGACGAAGGCGGACTCGTCTGCCACGTCCAGCGAGGGACGGATGGTCGCGGCCAGCGCGACGGTTCGTTCCCGCCGGGCACCGGCCCGGCGGCTGGGCACGCCTCCCTCGGCCGCGTACCGCTCCCAACGGAGCCGTTCGGCCGGGGGGAAGGCCGCCAGCGGCTCGTACACCCGCAGGTAGGCGGCCGGACTCACGACAGGCGCCACAGAAGAGATCCTGGCATGCCGGGAACATCAGCGAGTCGCCGTAGGCCCGTCGTCGACACGCGCCCCCCGCTCGACGACGGGAGCCCATGGCAGCAACGACGAACAATCACCACCACACCAGCTCATGGCGGCAGCCGCGGATACGTTGCGGACGTCGACCGCGCCCGTTCGGGAGGTTCCACCCGGTCAGGCGTCGACCATGAAGAGCACATCCCTCGACGAACCCCACGTTCCCGACGAAGGGAGCCTCACCGGTGCCGTCCGTCTTCACCGCCGGTTCGCAGCACGAACAGGTGGTTTTCTGCATCGACCCCGCCAGCGGGCTGCGCGCGATCATCGCGATCTACTCGACCGCTCTCGGCCCCGCCCTCGGAGGGACCAGATTCCACCCCTACGTCGACGAGGACGCGGCCCTGGGCGACGCCCTTGCCCTGTCCAGGGCCATGGCCTACAAGGCCGCCTGCGCCGGCCTGGACCTCGGCGGCGGCAAGGCGGTCATCCTCGGCGACCCCGAGCGGGACAAGTCCGAGCCGCTGCTGCGCGCGTACGGACGTTTCGTGGCGTCACTCGGCGGCCGCTATATCACCGCCTGTGACGTCGGCACGTACGTCGAGGACATGGACGTGATCGCGCGGGAGTGCCGGTGGGTCACCGGACGCTCCCCCGCACACGGCGGCTCGGGCGACTCCGGCATCCTGACCGCCTACGGCGTGTTCGAGGGGATGCGCGCCTGCGCCCGGCACCTGTGGGGCACGCCGTCGCTGGCGGGCCGCCGGGTGGCCGTCAGCGGCGTCGGCAAGGTCGGCCGACGGCTGGTGGGCCATCTGCTCGCCGACGGCGCCCGGGTGGTCGCCGCGGACGTCAGCCCGGTGGCCCTGCGACGGCTGCGGGCGGAGTATCCCGACGTCGAGACGCACGCCGACCCCGACGTGCTCATCGGAGCCGACGCGGACGTGTACTCCCCGTGCGCGCTCGGTGGTGTTCTCACCGCGGACGTGGTCGGGGCGCTGCGGGCGCGCGTCGTGTGTGGCGCAGCCAACAACCAGCTCGCGGACGCGGACGCGGACAAGCTGCTGGCCGGCGCGGGCGTGCTCTACGCGCCGGACTTCGTGGTCAACGCCGGCGGGCTCATCCAGGTCGCCGACGAGATCCAGGGCTACTCCCCGGAGCGGGCGCGGGCGAAGGCCAGCGGCATCTTCGCCTCGACCCTGGAGGTGCTGGCTCTCGCCGAGCGGACCGGGGTCACCTCCACCGTTGCCGCCACCCAGTTGGCGGAGCGCCGCATCAGCGAGGTCGGACGGCTACGCCAGATTCTCGTTCCCGGACGTGCGGAGTAGTCAGAGCAGCCGATCGTCAGATTTCGATCTGTGATTCATGTCACGTATATGCCGCTGCGATCGCCTCCCAACCGGACAACTGTGGGGTTGGCGTGCCGGGCGGCCCGCGATCCCTGTAGTCTCGGGAGGCACGAGACAATGAGAGCACCGGGGCGGGTCCCCGTCGTCATGTTCGAGGGGGTCGAGCCATGGGGCGCGGCCGAGCGAAGGCCAAGCAGACGAAAGTCGCCCGCGAGCTCAAGTACAACTCGCCGAATATGGATCTGGATCGGCTAAAAGCCGATCTGGGCGCGAGCAGTACGCGAGACGACACCGCGGACGATCCGTACTCGGATGATTCCTACGAGTACGACTACCTCGATGAGGATGAGGACACCGGTCGACGGTAGCGGTACGAGCACGGGGTGCGGGCCGCCGGGTCCGCGTCACTGGGTACCACCGTCGGGCAGTGCTCCTCGCCAGCGCAAGGTGCGCCAGGGGTGCGCGTCCCACTCCCGCTCCACATGTGGGATGCGCACCCGTCCTCAAGCGCTCCGAGTGCCTCCTGGGCAGCCATCGCGCGACCGACGATCCACCGGAGACAGCCGTCCCGGGCCGGCGGGAGCCGTCGGCGTCCCGTGAACGGCCGGTCGCGGGAGTCCGCATGGGCCGTAGACCCATCGGCGGCCCGTCGGCCGCGCGTCTCCGGGGTTCGCACGGGCGGGGTCCACGGATCGGGGTCCAGGGGGCTGGTTACGTGGTCGCTCCACGGGTTCCGGCCGGTCACCGGTCTATGGCGTCACACAGGTAGCACGTGACGCCATAGACCGGTGACCGGCCGGCCCGACGGGTTCGCCGGGTGGGCTGTCACAGGTACGGCCCGCCCGTACACCGCCGTCATACCGCCGTCGCRGGTCCAGCGGATGGGCAGGGGTGTGATCGGGCTGAGTCGGACGCGTGTGAGCCATCCRAATTTTGTTGCATTTAGTTATTTATATGAGACATACCGTAACAGGCCGCCACATGATCTATGCCACTATGGGCAACATTCGAGCTGAGCATCCCGGTCAGTACGGACTCGACCGATACACGTGGCAAACTGACGGGGTCRCATCGCCATCGGACCACACCGGCTGGCGGCGATGACGGCCGTTCCGTCCGAGCGGGTCTCGGCCTGGACGTGAGCCTACGAGAAGGCTGCTGGCAGGCATCGGCGCGTTGCCCGCAAGGTCGAGACGGAGGCCGGCTACATGTCCACGAAGCCGCCGTCTGCCTCCTCAGATCATGCTACCCAGGGTAATGAACGGTCACGTTCTCCTCGCTCGTTCCGTGCTCTGTACGGTGTGCTCTCGCTCACGTCCGCCGCGGCCGTCGTCGTCGCGGCACTGTACGCCGTCCGGGATGGCCGGCCCGCGTGGGACGCGCTCGCCCCGGCCCTACTGGTATGCGTACTCGGCCAGCTACCGATAGTCATTCGCCGAATCGGCCGGAACCTCGACGATCTCAACCTCGGAGAGATCTCGCTGATCATCGCCCTCGCGCTGGTCCCGGGCCCGTGGGTCGTCCTGCTCAGCCTGCCGACAACGCTGGGAGCACACCTGGTCGCCGGGCACCGGCCGCTCCCAGCGCTGCTGCGCACCGCTGTCGTCACCACGAGTACCGGAGCGGCCGTCCTGGCCGCGGCCGCGGCCATGGGTGGCCGCGACCTGCCGGCGGCGCTGCCGGACACCCGCGCGTTCGCCGCCATGGCCGTGGCCGCCATGGTGTGCGGCATCCTCACCTGGCTTCTCACGCTTCCCGGCACGTTCGCGGCAACGCGGTCGAGATGGCCTGCCCACCGCATGCCGCATGACAGCCTCGCCATCCTGCGGATGCAGTCGATCGTCGCGAACACCGCGCTGGGCCTGCTGGTACTCGCGGCCGTGAGCTGGAATCCGGTCGTCGCGCTGGCGCTTCCACTCGCCGCGGCCGGCCCCGGCATCGGCCACTACCGCAGGCTGCGCTCCCTGGAGGAACCCGGCCACTGGGACGAGGTCAACGCCGCCGCCCGGGAACTCGCCGACGCCGACGAGCCAACCGTCGTCATGATCGCACAGCGCAAGGCCGAGACCCTCTTCCACGCGGACAGCACGATGTTGACCATCTGGCCCCCGATCCCCACCGACACGGCACCCACCGAAAGCACATCCACCGACACCACGTCGACAACGACCGACCAGCACGCGCCGGCAACGGCCGAGCGGCATCCGTCCCCTGACACGCCGCCGGAAGACGTCCGCCAGGAAGATCCTCTTCCGGGGCGGAACACCCGCCGGCAGGAAGAGCGCCAGCCAGCTCCGCCCGGGCGTCGCAGATGGCTGCCATCCCGGATTCGGGAGGTCAGCACCCCCCTGCTCGCGGGCGAGGAGCAGATCGGTGTGCTCACCCTGGGCTTCCGCCGGCCGACGGCCTGGCGTCGCCACGAGGAGCAGGTCCTGGCGGCCTTCACCCAGACGGTCTCCCGCGCCCTCGCGCATGCCCGGCTGGAGGCCCACGCCCGCCAGGTGGCCGAGGAGCAGGCCCACGACGCCGGGCACGACTGGCTGACCGGCCTGGGCAACCGCCGGCTGCTGATGGCCAGAGCAGCGGCCGAGCTGCGGCGGCAGGCCGAGACCGGGCGGTCCGTCGCCCTCGTGATGATCGACCTGGACCGCTTCAAAATCATCAATGACACCCTCGGGCACAGCGCCGGGGACCGGGTGCTACAGGCGGTCGCCGAGCGGCTGCGGCGCGGCGTCCGGGCGGACGACGTCGTCGCCCGCCTGGGCGGGGACGAGTTCGCCGTCCTCGTCACCGGCATCGACGACCCCGCCCAGGCCGAGGCGACCGCCGCCGAACTCGCCGACGTGCTGTGCCGGGACGTCGTCATGGACGGCATCCCGCTGGCGGTGGAGGCGTCCCTCGGGGTCGCCTGCCACCCACAGGACGGCAGCACCATCGAGGAGCTGCTGAAACACGCCGACATCGCCATGTACCAGGCGAAACACTCCCACCCCCGGTGGCGGCGCTTCGACGCCGGCAGCCACGACCCGTCCCTGGAACGGCTCGCCCTGGTCGCCGAGCTGCGCTCCGCGATCAGCGGGAACGAGCTGGTGCTGAACTACCAGCCCCAGGTGGAGCTGCGGACCGGGCGAATCAGCGGCGTCGAGGCGCTGGTGCGCTGGAAGCATCCACGACGCGGGATGCTCACCCCCGAGATGTTCGTCCCCGCGATCGAGCAGTCCGGGCTGGTGCAGGACTTCACCAAGGCGATCCTCGAGCAGGCCCTCGTCGCGTGCGCCGGCTGGCGGGCCAGCGGGTTCGACATCACGGTGTCGGTCAACCTCTCCGCCCGTAACCTCCTGAACATCGAACTTCCCGGGGACGTGGCGAAGTTGCTGGTCAAGMACGACGTTCCGGCGGCGGCACTCACCCTGGAGATCACCGAGACCGCGATGATGTCGGACAAGCGGACGGCCCACCGGCTGCTGGGCAAGCTGCGGGAGATCGGCGTCCGGATCGCCGTCGACGACTTYGGCACCGGGTTCTCCTCCCTGACCATGCTGCAGGAGCGGATCCTCGACGAGGTCAAGGTGGATCAGAGCTTCGTCCGCAAACTGCTGGTCGAGCAGGGTGACGCCGCGATCGTCTCCGCCACGATCCACCTGGCGCACACCCACAACCTCCAGGTGGTCGCGGAGGGGGTGGAGACCGCCGAGCTCATGGCCGCGTTGGCGGCGCTGCGGTGCGACTTCGTCCAGGGCCTGCACACCGGCGCGGCCATGCCGCTGCCGGAGCTCACCGCCTATCTGCGGGCGTCGGAGTCCGCGCCCCGCCGGGCGGTCGGCACGAACGCCCGGATCCTGCCGCTGTACCGCAGGCGGCCCCGCGGCCCCAGACCCGCCGGGGACTGACCAGCCCGGGCACCCAGCCCAGGGACGCTGGCCGACCGGGACCGGAATCGGCTACCCGGTGGGAGGGTGTTCCCCGACAAGCTCGACCCGGCCCTCCTCGGCGGCACCCGCACCGTTGACGGAGCCGGCAGCGCCCCCGGCAGTGCCCTCACCGGGGTGGGCGGTGACCTCCCCGACGATCCAGGCGGGGACCCCGCGGGCGGCGAGCAGGTCCACGGCGGCGGGCGCGTCGTCCGCGCCGAGCAGGGCGACCATCCCCACCCCGAGGTTGAACGTGCGTTCCATCTCGGCCCGCGATATGCCGCCACGCCCGGCCAGCAGGGCGAACAGGGGCGGCGGGGCCCAGGTGGAGCGGTCCAGCCGGGCGGTCAGGTCGGCGGGCAGCACCCGCGCCAGGTTGGCCGCGAGCCCACCGCCGGTGACATGCGCGAAGGCGTGGACGTCCAGAGCCTCGGCCAGAGCGAGGCAGTCACGAGCGTAGATCCGGGTGGGGACGAGCAGTGCCTCACCGAGAGTGGTACCCAGGTCGTCCTCGTGGCGGGCCAGGGCGGCCCGGCCTTCCGCGGACACCCCGCCGGGGCCGTCCGGATCCGGCGGGCCGAGCAGCGCGTGGCGCACCAGGGAGTACCCGTTGGAGTGCAGGCCGGACGAGGCCATCGCGACCACCGCGTCCCCGGGCCGCACCCGATCCGGCCCCAGCAGCGCGTCCGCCTCCACCACACCGACGCCGGTGGCGGCGAGATCGTAGTCGTCGGCGCCCATCAGACCGGGATGCTCCGCGGTCTCACCGCCGACCAGCGCGGCGCCGGCCTGCTGGCAGCCCTGCGCGATCCCGGCGACGATCGCCGCGATCCGCTCCGGGACGACCGTCCCGCAGGCGATGTAGTCCAGCAGGAACAGCGGTTCGGCGCCGCAGACCACCAGGTCGTCCACGACCATCGCGACCAGGTCGACACCGACGGTGTCGTGTCGTCCGACCGCCCGCGCAATGGCGATCTTCGTGCCTACGCCGTCGGTCGACGAGGCGAGCAGCGGACGCCGGTAGCGGGTGACATCGAGTTCGAACAGCCCGGCGAAACCGCCGAGGGAACCGACCACCTCGGGCCGCGTGGCCCGGGCGACATGCTCGCGCATGAGCGCGACGGCACGGTCACCRGCATCGATGTCGACGCCGGCGTCCCGATAGGACACCGCGGCTGGGGGCGGGGCCGGTGCCGGGGGAGGCGTCACCGTCCTCGCGGCCGGTGGGCCAGGCGGAACAGGCGGTGGCACGCTCACCCCGGCTGCACCACGGAGTCCACGTCCGGGGAGGGGTCGGCGCCGTTCATCCCGGCCGTGATCTCGCTCACGACGTCCTCCAGCAGGTACTTGCCGAGATGGTCGGTGTGCGGGAGCGGCACCGGATACACCCCGTCGAAACAGGCCCGGCACAGCGTCTCGGCCGGCTGCCGGGAGGCCGCGACCAGGCCGTCCAGCGAGACGTAGGCGAGCGAGTCGGCACCGAGCGACTCACGGATCTCCTCGACGCAGGCACTGCTCGCGATCAGCTCCGCCCGGGTGGCGAAGTCGATGCCGTAGAAGCACGGCCAGCGCACCGGGGGCGAGGAGATCCGCACGTGCACCTCGGCCGCGCCGGCCTCCCGCAGCATCCGTACCAGGGCTCGCTGGGTGTTGCCACGCACGATCGAGTCGTCGACGACGACGAGCCGACGGCCGTCGATCACATCGCGCAGCGGGTTGAGCTTCAGGCGGATGCCACGCTGGCGGATGGTCTGCGACGGCTGGATGAAGGTGCGTCCCACATAGGAGTTCTTCACCAGGCCCTCGCCGTAGGGAATCCGGCTGGCCTCGGCGAAGCCGACCGCTGCCGGCACGCCGGACTGCGGCACCCCGATGACGAGATCGGCGTCCGCCGGGGCCTCGCGGGCGAGGGCACGGCCGACATCGACCCGGGCCGCGTGCACGGAACGGCCCGCGATCGTCGTGTCCGGGCGGGCCAGGTAGACGTACTCGAACAGGCAGCCGTGCGGCGTCGCGGGCGCGTATCTGTGCGAGCGTGGCCCGGCGGCGTCGATGACGACCAGTTCGCCGGGCTCGATCTCGCGGACGAACTCGGCGCCGACGATGTCGAGGGCGGCGGTCTCGCTCGCCACGACCCAGCCGGCCGCCGGGACGTCCCCGCCGAGCCGGCCGAGGACCAGCGGGTGCACCCCGTGCGTGTCCCGGGCGGCGTACAGGGTCGAGGTGTCGCAGAAGACCAGCGAGAACGCGCCGGCCAGCTGTGGCAGCACAGCCATGGCCGCGTCCTGCAGCGTCGGGCCCGGATGGGCGGCCAGCATGGCCGTGATCAGATCGGAGTCGGTGGTCGCCCGGATCCGGTCCTCACCGGTGTCGACAAGATCGGCAGCGAGCTCGACGGTGTTGGTCAGGTTGCCGTTGTGACCGAGCGCGACGACGTTCCCACGCTGCGATGAGCGGTAGGACGGCTGGGCGTTCTCCCAGGTCGACGACCCGGTCGTCGAGTAGCGGGTGTGCCCGATGGCCACGTGGCCGGACAGGCTGGCCAGCGTCACCTCGTCGAAGACCTGGGCGACCAGCCCCAGCTCCTTGAAGACGAGGACGGTCCGGCCGTCGGCGACGGCGATGCCCGCCGCCTCCTGACCCCGGTGCTGTAGCGCGTACAGTCCGTAGTAGGTGAGCTTCGCGACGTCCTCGTCCGGCGCCCACACCCCGAAGACCCCGCAGGCGTCCCGCGGACCGGGATCATCGGAGTAGTCGAAAACGCCATGATCAGGACCACAGCATCCCGCGCCGAAGCTCCCAGCGCCCGTGTGCGATGCGCTGGGACCACGCGCCGTCACAGCCTGCGGAATGCGGGCAGACCCGGGGCCTCCCGCCGAACAGGCAGGTGGACAGGTCGAACAGTCACCGACGTCGCGCAACACAGCTCCTTGGACGTCATTGGTACTGGTCCGGTGTCCACGCTAGCAGCGCGGGCCCGGGGCGACACCCGTCGATCTACAACTCATGCGGGCGGGAGCGGATATCACAGGCATGTTCAGCGTTTCTGACAGCAAAACCAGCGCGGCGACGTTCCCGTCGGGACGGCGGGACGATGATCATCACGCCGGTCGGGGGCATCAGGCGTCCCAGCGTGATCATCTGGTCCGCGACGGCGGGCCCGTCGGGCCGGCGGCCGGGTGAGCCCAACCGGATGATTCCGGTCAGGCGATCCGCAGCAGCGGGAGGTACGGACGAAGATCGGCACGGGCGCCGCTGGCTCGGACCCGACCGTCCGCCGTCGCATCCGCCCAGCTCAGCCGGCCTGCCGCGAGCTCGACGAAGGCGACCGCCCCGGCCTCGACCACGTTCGGCGGGGTGCCCCGGGTGTGCCGCGGGCCCTCGACCGCCTGCACCGCGGCGAAAGGGGGTACTCGGACCTCCACCGAGCGCCCCGGGGCACGGGTCACGAGCTCACCGGTGCACGCCTTCACAGCGAGCCGCAGCGCGTCCCGGGCCGGCTCGACCCCGAGATCCAGGCCGTACACGACGCCCGCCAGCACCTCGGCGAGCAGCAGATCCCCGAGGCGTATCCCGGCACCGCCATCACTACCACCACCGCCGTCCGTCCCGCCGGTGCCGGCGGCCGGGAACCCGTCGTCGGCGGCCGTGACAGCGACCAGGCGTCCGGTGTCAGCGCCGTCGACAGCGGCCACCGCGGCGGCGACGCGCTCCCGCAGCCGCGAGCGGGCGCCGGCCGCGAAACCAGCGGGATCGCCCAGAGCGGGGGCGTCGAGGCCGGCGGCCGTCGGCTGCCGGCCGGCAGGGAGGGCGGTGAGATGGCCGGCAAGGTAGACGGACGCGGACAGCGTCGGCGCGGTGGCGGGCGGCGGTGCGGACGCGGCCGCGTCCGCGAGCGCGGCGACGGACCTGGCCAGACGCCCGACGACGTCCGCGACACTGCGGCCGGGCAGCCGGCTCGGCCGCGTGAACGCCAGGTCGGCGGATGCGTCCACCTGGTCCGCGATCCGCTCCCACTGGCCGATCAGCGCCGGCACCAGCTTCGGATCATCACGACGAGCCGCGGACGCCACCGTCCGATTATCGACCGCACGCCAACGGCCGGTCGTCAGCCGTCAGCCGGCAGCCGGCAGCCGGTGGTCCGGTCATCGGCCGTCGGTCGGTGATCAGGCCGCGACGCGATTATTGATCTTTTACTCCTGGAACGCTGGCCCGGGCCGTCGAAGAGGAGGATGGGCCGATGGACACGCAGCCGTACGGGAACGTGATCGTGGACGCGAGCGCCGGCGGCACAGCCCCGGACGACCCGTTCGGGACGGCCGCCATCCGCCGCCGGGTGCTGGACGCCTGGGCCGCATCCCCCGCCCGCTTCCGCGAGGACGCGAACGCCGAGGAGGACGCCGCCCGCGGCGCCTACCACGACCGCCTCGTCGTGGAACTGCTCCAGAACGCCGTGGACGCGGCCCAGGACGCCGGGGCCGACTGCCGTGTCCTCATAACGCTGACCAGCGGCGACGCCCCCGGCAGCCATGCTCCTGGCAGCCATGCTCCTGGCAGCCATGCTCCTGGCAGCCATGCTCCTGGCAGCCATGCTCCTGGCAGCCATGCTCCTGGCAGCCATGCCCCCAACGGTCACGGCCCCGGCGACGGCGAGCGCGGCGGTGACGGTCACGGCAGCGGGGGCGGCAGCATACTGGAGATCGCCAACACCGGGGCGGCGCTGTCCGTACCGGGGGTCGAATCGCTCTCGACGCTGCGTGCCTCGGCCAAACGTGACACCGCGGCCCTCGGACGCTTCGGCGTCGGCTTCGCCGCGGTCCTGGCCGTCAGCGACACCCCGTCGATCGTGTCGCGGGACGCCCGGGACACCGCCGGCCTGCCGGGCGGCAGCCGCGGCGTCCGCTGGTCGAAGCGGGAAACGATCGACGCGGTGGGCAGGCTCGGGGTGCCGGCCCTCGACACCGAACTGGCCCGCCGCGGCGGTGCCGTCCCGGTGCTCCGGCTGCCCCTGCCCATCCTCGACGCGGCACCGCCGCCAGCGGGCTATGACACCGTCATCCGGCTGCCGCTGCGCGACGCCGACGCGACCGCCCTGGCCCGCGCCCTGCTCGCGGGCCTCGACCCGACGCTCCCGCTGGTCATGCCCGGGCTCACCGAGGTCACCGTTGTGATCGACGGCGTCCCGCGGACCCTGTCCTGCACCTGGGCGGACCGGACACCGGACGGCATGGAGATCGCGGTGCTCGACGGCRGGCGCTGGCTCGGCCGGGTCCGGCGCGGGATGATCCCRCCCGCCCTGCTCGCCGACCGGCCGGTGGAGGAGCGGGCCCGCACCGGGTTCGAGACACGGGCCTTCGTACGCGAGGGCGGCTGGCCCGCGGACGTGCCGAAACTCGTCCGCGCGCCGCAGCCGACCGACGAGCGGCTGTCGTTGCCGGTGCTGGCCAGCGTGGGCCTGCCGCTGGAGCCGTCCCGTCGGCACACGGTCGCCGGCCCGCTGCGGGACTGGCTGGTCGACCGGCTCGCCGAGACCGTCGTCGACATCGCCGTCGACCTCGGCAACGGCCGTCTGCCGGCACCGGACGCCCAGCCCACGTCGGCACCAGCGTCAGCACCGACGATCGCGAATGCCGCATCGACACAGACGCAGTCGCTCTGGGACGTCCTGAGAGCGCAGGAGACCCTGGACACGCAGCGGCCACAGGCGGATCCGGCGGGACCTGCCGCCTCGTCGCCGCGGACAGCGTTGGACGCCTCACTCTGGCGGGCAGCGCTGGACGCCCCGTCGGCTTCGGCGCCGACGGCCTCGCTCGAGCTCGTCCCCACCGGGCTGCCGGTCGGCGACGTCGACGCCAGACTGCGGGACACCCTCGCCCGGCTGCTGCCGGACGCGCCGATGCTGCCCGGCGGCCGCCGTGGCGGCGACTGTCTCGTCTGCGACCTCGGCCCCGCGACCGATCCGGTCACCGCGCTGCTCACAGCCACACCCGACGGTCCCGCCCCGGCCCTGGAAGATCCCGCTCCGGCCCTGGCGTCCACGGGCACCGCCGTGCTCACCGGTGGTCTCCCGCCCGCCGGCGCGGACCTGTCCGTCGGTGACGACGATCGCGCGGGCGGGCCCGTCGACGACCCCGGTGGCACCGTCGACGGGCTGTTGCCCGCAGCCTACGCCGCCCGCCGCTGGCGGCCGGCCCTCGACGCCCTGGGGGTGCGCCGCCTCGACACCGCCGGGGTCGTCGAGATCCTCGCCGAGCTGCGCATGACGCCGGCCTGGTGGGCACGGGTCTACGCGGCGCTGGCGAACGCTCCCGACCGGGACGCCCTCGGCGCCCTGCCCGTCCCGCTGGCCGCTGCCGCGTCCACCGCTGCCGTGATCCCCGCGGCCGTAGTCCCCGCGGCCGCTGCGACCGCCACGGCCATCGCGGCCATCGCGGACGCGGACACCAACACGAGCGTGACCGGCGTCGCCGACAGCCCCCAGGAGCTGGGTGTCCGGATGGTCACCGGCCCGCGCGGGGTGCTGCTTCCCACCCCCGAGCTGGACGTTGTCGCGCTGGTGGCCTCGGGTCTCCCGCTGCGGGTGGCGCATCCGGACGCCTGCGCCGGTGCCGCCCGCGACGCCCTGCGCACACTGGGCGCGGTCGAGGGCACCCCCGCCGGTGTCCTGCGCGATGGCTCCGTCCGTGACACGATCATGGATGTCGACGCGGACACCGATCCCGACGCCGCGCTCGCGCTGGCGGGCGCCGTCCTCGCTCTGGTCCGGGACGCGGGCTTCGGTGTCGCCGGCGGCATCGATGGCGGCGACACCGGCACTATCGACGACGGAACCATCACTTTTGGCGACGAGCCAACCTCCGGAGAGCTGTCCTGGCTCGCTGACCTGCTGCTTCCCGACAGCGACGGCGACTTCACCCCCGCCGCCGAACTTCTGATCGCCGACGGCCCGCTCGACCAGGTGCTCGCGGCGGACGCGCCGTTCCGCGCCCTGGCCGACGACTTCGCGCAGGCATGGCCGGCAGAGGTCCTCGAAGCGGTCGGGGTGCTGCGGACCTTTGCCGTGCTCAGCGCCACCGACGTCCGGCTCGATCCGGACGAGCCAGTCCTGCTCGACCTGGACGACAGCGACATCTGGGTGGCGGAGGTCACCGCCGGCGGCTCGGCCGGGGCCGGCCCGGCTCCGGCCGAGCCGGGCGCGCCACCCGCCCTGCGGACCTTCACCGCCATACGCGATCTCGAGCTCGTCGACCCGTCACGGTGGCCCGCCGCGCTCGCGGAACTGGCCCGGCCACCCCTGCGAGACGTGATCATGGGTTTCGACCGGTTCCGGTGGCCCGATCATCCTGGGTGGAGCCGGCGGGCCGGTGCCGACGCCGACCCCGATGCCTGGTCGGCCGCGGACGTCGGCGTGTCGTACACGCGCTGGTGGCTCTCGCGCAACGCGCTGCTTCCGGTCGCCGGATCCACGGCCGTGCTGCCGCCACCGGAACTGGCGCTGCCCGGCGCCGACCCGCTGCTGGTCGGGCTGTTCGCGCCGGCCGCCCCCCTACCCGGGGTCGACGCCGACCTGCTGCGCCGGCTCGGCTGCCGGCTCACGCTCGCCGACGTCCTCGGCGATCCGGACGCCGTGCTCGACCTGCTGGACCGACTCGGCGACGCCGACCGGGACGTACCGTGGTCGGCGGCCCGCGCCCTCTACATGGCTGCGGTGGACGCCGTCGCGGCCCTCCCCCGTGCCGGAATCACCAGCGACGACGCCTACCGCGACACCGACACCGTCGCCGACGGCGAGACCGACACCGACACCGACGGCGAGACCGACAGCGAGGGACCGGCCGGCATCGACCCACCGCTGACCGTGCGCACCCCGCACGGCGTGGTACGGACCTCCGACGCCGTGATCGTGGACGCGCCGGACCTCCTGCCGCTGCTCGGAGCGGGACGCGGCGCGCTGCGGCTGCCACTGGACCGGGCGGCCGAAGCGTCCTACGTGCTCGGCGTTCCCCTGCTGTCGTCGCTGGGCGACTGCGACGTCATCACCGCCCACGACAGCACCGCCCACGACACCGCCGTCGAAGCCGGCGGGAGGGCCAGCGCGGCGAACGCCTCCCCGGCCCCGGAAACCCCCGAAACCCCGGAAGAGCTCACGGCGCCGGACGGGACACCGTACCTTTCCCATGCCCGCCTGCTCGTGGCCGACGTCGACGGCCGGCCCACACCGGTCCCGTGGCGGGTGCTCGGCGGCATCGGCGGGGAGATCCACGTCGATGCCGGCGCCGGGACGGACGCGCTGGCCAGGGCCCTGGCCTGGCACGCCGGCACCTGGGACCGCCGGCACGCCATCGCCGAAGCGCTGCGCAACCCCGCCGGCGAAGCCCAACGCCAGGCCGAAGCCGACCTCGACGACTCCTGACCCAGCAGCGCCCGGCCACCGACTCGACAGGCAACAGCGGACACACAGGGCAGGAGCCGCCATTAAAGGTTGGACCCCTAAACTTTAATGCGAGCCCGCGGCGTTAAAGGTCAGACGGTGAACGGATGGCCCACTACGGGGCCCGGCACTGGGAGCCCTCCTGTGGCGCGCCCGTCCGCCGCGATCGCCAAGGTGGAACATATCGGTCATATGTTCCGGATCCCCTGGTCAACCGCCCGCTGATGGTTGATGCGGAACTCGACGCCCGATGCGCCCAGGTCGAGGCCGTCGTACGGGGCCTGGCTCACAGCCCGGGCGCCCGCGGGTTGGAAGGTCTTGCCCGCTTCCTGCTCCGTTCCGAGGCACTGGCCTCGTCCCGGATCGAAGGGCTACAGGTGTCCGCTCAGCAACTCGCCCTCGTCGAACTGGCCGACACCGAGGGCATCCCCGTCCGCGGTTTCACCGCCAACGCCCGTCTCGTCGCCAACAACATCCGAGCACTGAAGCAGGCCGCGGGGGAACTGGCAGAGGCACCGAGTATCACCGTGGCAGACATCACCAACCTGCACCGCGCGCTGCTACCCGATCATCATCCTCCGGGACTGCGCACCGTACAGAACTGGATCGGTGGCAATGACTGGCATCCTCTCGACGCCGATTTCGTTCCGCCGCCACCTGAACGCGTCGAGCCGCTCATGGATGATCTTGCCCTGTACATGTCCGGAGCCGGTCATTCACCACTCGTGCAGGCCGGGCTCGTGCACGCCCAGTTCGAGACCATCCACCCGTACACGGACGGGAACGGACGGGTCGGACGAGCACTGATCCACACGGTGCTGGCCCGGCGGGACTCACCCGTGCCGCGGTACTCCCGGTGAGCTTCGTACTGCTCACCCGTTCTGACGCCTACGTCCAGGGGCTGAACGCGTACCGGTACGGCGAGGACGGCCGAGACGGCGTGAAACGGTGGCTGATGGTGTTTCTCGAAGCCGTTGAGGTGACGGTCGCACAGGCCAGCCGTTTCGCCCAGGAGCTCACAGATCTCCAGCGGGAGTGGACGGATCGCCATGGCCGCTCCCGTGAGTCCCAGGGGAAGCGGCGCCAGGCGCGTTCCAGTTCAGCCGTTGTGCGGCTGCTCCAACAGCTTCCCGAAGTCCCCCTTGTCACGGCCCGGACGGTCGAACGCCTGCTGGACGTGTCGTTCCCAGCGGCCCGGGCCGCTGTCGAAGAGCTGGCCAGCGCTGGCGTGCTCACCCCACGGCAGGTTGGACGAAACACGACGGGCTACCTCGCCCGGGAGGTCTTCGAGTTGCTGACCCTCGCCGAACGGCACCTGGCCAGCACCAGGTGGGATACCCGTCAGGCCGCCCCGGCCCGGCCGGTGCCGGCCCTTCCCCGTCCAACCGGCTGACGCCGTAACCGTGTCGACCCCGAACAGATCCGGATCCCGTAGAAATCCCCGCAGGTCAACACAGCCCACGCTGCAGCCTCGGCCGCGTGTGTGCCCGTAATGATGTACACCGTAATGATGTACACCGCCAGACACGAAATCGCCTACCGTCGTTTCACGGAATGTCAGCACCAGATACGACTTCCGGCCGGCCGCGAAAAGAGCCCCTCCAATACGCGCCGGCCCTGACGGCAACAGACGGCCGGCCGCCGCGGCTGGGAGCGGCTGTGGACGGGGCGGCTATGACGCGGGGTGGTCGTCGGTGCGGGCGGTGGGGAGCTGGTGGCGGAGGCGGTTGCGGCGGCGGGTCGTGGACCAGACGCCGACCAGGCCGAGCAGCGTGCCGACGGCCGCGGTGGCGATCCACCACAGGTGACCGTCAGCGCGTAGATCATCCCAGAACGGCAGCATCACGATCAGCGCGACGAGCCACAGGACCGTGCCCACCCGCACCGACAGCACACCGTCGTACGGGAGCGGTTCCAACTGCCGCCGCTCACCCGTCGCGCTCACCCGTACGACGCTACCCGGGCCGGGTCGCCCCGGCACGATGCCCCGGCACGACGCCCCCGCACGCGGTCCGCCGCGCAGGGACCCCGGCCAGGCGCGGCAGCACAGGTCATGATCCAAAAGATTTTGTCGCTGTGTACGGTTTTCAGCCGAAAAAGCGTACACAACGACAAACTCGCGGTGATCTTGTAAGCGGACGACGCACGTCGGGAGGGCGTCGGGGGCCCGGCAAACGGCAACGGGGTGTCAGGAGGACAGGAGAGCACGGCCGGCGGCGGCGTGGACGGCGTCGTCCTGGGGGGTGTGTACCCGTCCGCAGAGGACGTTCCGGTAGTGGCGCTCCAGGGGATTCGCACGGGTCAGGCCGGGATTGCCGATCAGGGCGACCGCCTTGCCCACCGCGTCGATCGCGGCGTTCGTGACCGCCGACTTCACGACGCTGCCACGGGATGTAGGGAGGGCTTTCCCGGCGTCGACCTCGCGCGTGGTCGTCTCGACCAGCAGTCGGGCCGTGGTCAGCGTGACGTCGATCTCCCCGACCGCGGCCTGGAAGCGCGGCAGGCTCGCCAGCGGCCTGCCGAGGTTGGACGGTACCCGCTCGTGCAGAAAACCGATCAGCCAGTCCCGGGCGGCCTCGGCGACCCCCAGATAGATCGAGGCAATGGTCAGACCGCCCCACGCCGCGAGGCCGGACGCAACGGTGGAATCGACCACCCCCGGGTCCCGCAGCCTCGACGCGGGCGTCAGGCCGATCCCCGCCGCGGCGTCCAGGCGCACCCGGTTGAAGATCACGTCGTGGCTTTCGGTTGCGCGCATACCGAAGTGGTCCCAGGTACGGACGATCTCGATGCCCGGGGCGTCCGCCGGCACCAGGAAGGTGCCGATCCGCGGCTCGCGCGGTCTCGGCCGCGCCGAGGCCGGCTCCGGCCGCCCGTGGGAGGCGGCGTCCAGCGCCGGATCGCCGGCGGCCCCGTCGGCGGGATCACCAGCGGGCTCGGCGGCCGGGTCACTGGCGGGGTCGGTGGCTCCCCACACCAGCATCCAGCGCAGCACCGGCGCGCCCGTCGAATAGATCTTGTGGCCGCTGAGCTCCCAGCCGTCCCCGGTCCAACGCGCTGTCGTCGCCGGTATGCCGCCGCGGGCGGGGGTGCCGAGATCGGGCTCCACCCGCAGCCCGTTGGCCAGCGCGCCCTCTTCGACGGCGGAACGCGCAATGGGCCCGTACACCTGCGCAGGCCATGGCTCAAAGCGTCCGCAGCTCGCGTGGATGATGTAGGTCATGGCGAGGACCAGTGTGGTCGACGGGTCGCCGCGGGCGATCGTCCCGAGCACCTCGACCACCTCGGACAGGCCTGCCTCCGCTCCGCCGTAGGCGGCCGGCACCGTCAGTCCGATCAGCCCGGCCCGGTGCAGCCGGTCGAGGTTCGCCACCGGAAAGGTCCCCGACCGGTCGTGCTCGGCCGCGGTCGCGGCGAACTCGACGGCCAGTTCGRCCAGCAGTTCCCGACGGGACTGGCGCGATGGCGCGATCGACGGTGCGACGCTCACTGGTACGCCCCCTGTGCCATTGCAGATCAGGGAATGTTCATCCGGGCCGAAGAACACACGGAACCGCAGCGGGACGGTGGGACACCGGCGTTCACCGGGCGTCGTTTTCCAGGAAGGTTCCGTAGCGGCCGTCGTGGTAGATCAGCGGGGTCACGTCGTCCCCGGTGTGTGCCTGCAGGACCCGGGCAACCAGCAGCCGGTGGTCGCCGGTGGCAACCCGGTGCTCAAGCCGGGCCCGCACCCAGGCTGGCGCCTCGGCGAGCAGCGGCTCACCGGTCGGTAGCCGCGTCCAGCGGGTCGGCGCGGCGAACCGGTCGATCCCCTTGATGGCGAAACGGTGCGCGAGATCGCGCTGGCTGTCGGAGAGCAGGTGTACGACCACCGTGTCCGCGACGAGCAACGACGGCCAGCTCGACGATGTCGACGCCACGGACAGCGAGATCAGCGGCGGTTCGAGCGACAGCGAGGCCACCGACGTCGCGGTGAAGCCGACCGGACCGGAGGCTCCTTCCAGGGTCACCACCGTCACCCCCGCGGCGTGCCGGCGGAAGACCCGGCGGTAGGCGTCCGGGTCGACCCCACGCTCGGCGGCGTTCTCAGCGTCGGCGGGAGCAGCGCCGACAAGCCGGACCACCGGACTATCGGCGATACCGTGATCGTCCAGCGATTCGGTGAGCCGGGCCTGCGCCGCGTGGCGGGCGGCGGCGGACGCGGGCCGGGCCTGGCCGCCGCTCACCGCGCACCCCCCGACCCGGTGGCCGCCCCCACGGTAACCGGCGCCGCCGCGGCCAGCGCCGTGACGGCCGCCCGGACCAGCCCGCCGTTCGCCGCGGACCAGGCCGCGGTCTCGTCGTCGAGCTCCGGCAGCCTGGCTTCGATGATCGAAAATGCCGGGACGGGGACGGTCGCGCCGAGCTCGGCCAGCAGCGGACGCAGATGCAGCTCGGTAACGGGCAGATGCGCCGGTGCGCCCGACACGATCACCGGTATGGCGACCACCCCGGCCAGCGCACCCGACGGGAGCGGGTCGAGGAAGGCCTTGAGCAGACCGGTGTAGGTGGCCTTGTACACCGGCGTCGCCACGACGAGCACACCTGCGCCGCGGACGGATTCCACCGCGCTCGCGACGGCACCGGTGCTGTCGGTGAACAGCTCCGGTGCCAGCAGGGCGAGGTCGACGTCACCGGACTCCGCGGCCGGTTCCGGGGTGGCCGTCCCGAACGCGGGATCGGCGGTCAGACCGTCGCGGATCCGGTCGGCGAGCGCGCGGGCGACCGTGAGCGTCCGCGAACCCGGGCGGGGGTTTCCGCTCAGGACGATGATGCGCGGGAAGGGCTGCGGCATGACCAGCCTCCGACTGGGCTCTCAGTGATCCTGAAACCTGGGCCGCCGGCGGCGCGGGAAGAGAGTGATCGCGCCGTCTTCGACCGATGGGCATATGGATGATCGACGGGCTCGAAGCCTCTGTCCATTCTGTTCCACGGCCACGGTCAACTGTTTGGTCAACTGCCCGGTCATCTGCTTGGTCAATTACCCAGCGATCGGACCAGGAACGAGGCCACATCGAGTTTCTTGTCGAGGACGCCGGCCTCGGTGTAGACGTCCGCGGTGCGTTGCAGGTCCTTTACGACGGTGTCGTCGATCGGGACCGCGAGCATGTTCCGGCGGCCGACCACCGTGGCCGCGACCGGCTCGGGCAGCTTCGTCAGGGAGGCGAACAATGTGGTGAACGCCTCCTTGTTGGAGTTCGTCCATGCGTATGCCCGACCCTGACGGACCAGGAAGTCGGCGATGGCCGCGCGTTTCGCCGGATTCTCGAGCGCCTGCTGCGAGGCTACGGTGAATCCGAGYCCGGTGCTGATCCCGTCGCCGTCCCGAAGGACCCGGGCGCCCTTTGCCTCCGAAAGCGCGATGTACGGGTCCCAGGTGGACCACGCCGCGATCTGGTTGGAGTCGAAGGCGGCACCGGCCGCCTGCGGCGTCAGGAACGAGATCTCCACGTCGTTCGGGGTGAGCCCGGCCTCCCGGAGCGCGCCGAGCAGCAGGTAGTGCCCGACGCTGCCCTTCGTGGTCGGCGAGACGGTCTTGCCCTTCAACTCCGCCACGCTGTGGATGGGCGAGTCCTTGCTGACCAGGAGCGCGACCCCCCGCGGGGAGCCGCGGGACGCGCCGACGACCTTCAGCGGCGCGCCGGAGCCGAGCGAGGACAGGACGGGCGCGTCTCCGGCGCCGCCGATGTCGGCGGCGTTCGCCCGCAGTGCCTGCAACAGAGGCGCCGCGGCGGAGAAGTCCGACCATTCGATCTTGTACGGCGCATCCTTGAGCGCGCCGGAGGCATCGAGCACCGCCTTGTTCTGACCGACCTGGTCCGCGACCCGCAGGGTCACACCGGACAGGTCCGGCGCGGCACCCGCCGGCGTCGTCGCCTGCGGCGCGTCGGATCCCCCGCCGCAGGCGACAGCCAACAGCAGGGCCACGAGCGCGGCGAGGCCGACGAGCAGGCGGGATTTCGGACGGGTTGACAGACGTGGCATCAGGCAACTCCGGTACGCGGATCTCTGTCGTCCGCGAAGGTGAAGGAAAACGTGACGGTGGCGGGAAACAGGCCGGACGATTCCGGACAGCCCTGGCCGACGGAAACCGGCCGGACGGCGGGAACATCAGGGCCGCAGTCGAAAATCCTGGTTACGGAAAGCTACAATTCGATGGGAAAACGGCCGTGCACCGACCGGATCCGAGATGGCGGCGGCGACGAGTCCGTCATCGACAGCGGCTACTCCAGGCCCGACCGTAATCCACGCAACGACGTCGCGTCAGGACGGTCTCGGCAGGCATAAAACAGCACTCTGCGTATTTTTTGCTTGTTCAGTCAAGAAGTAGAAAAGTGATATGTATCACACAAGTTGGTCCGTTGACGCAGGTGGGRGCGTCATGCTTCCGTTGATTTCATGCTCAAGCCGGCGCTTCTGGTGACTCGGGGTCACATCGACCTTCTTCGGGTGAAGTCCGCCGCATGTCCGGCGTCCCGGCCAGGGACGTGACCTCATCTGAGGTGTGACGATCTGAAGGTGTGACGATCTGAAGGTGTGACGCGACGAGCGCCCGGCAGGCCTGCGCCAGGAATTTCTGATCGTCTTCGGTCGTCCACAACGGTTTGTTTTCGGATATCCGACAAACTGGCCGTGTCTCCCGACGGATCGGTCTCCCGACCGGAGCGGTCTCCCGACCGGAGCGGTCTCCCGACCGGAGCGGTCTCCCGACGGATCGCGACAGTTCCCAACAGACAGCCGGCGGATCCGCCGCGATACACGCCGTTCTTCCGGCCGGCCGCCACCCGCGTCCGGCGTCCACCCGGCGGCACAGGTGAACGGTAGGGCGGCCCGTCGATCCGAGCAGCTACAGCACCAGAGCGCCCCCTGACCCCTCGCCGGCCGCCACCGCCGGCAGCCAGGCACAGCACATCGACAGCGTCACCACCGACATCGCCGCCGGCCTTGTGTTCCCGCCGGCTCTGTGTTCCAGCGACCGTGCTGGCGCCGGAAACACATCCGGAGCGGAGAAATCCACAAGCGGAGAATTTGTGACGACACAGACACTCCCCACGGGGAGGGACACGGCGCGCGCGGCCGGCCAGGACGGGGGCGCCGACGCGTCGGACAACACGCCCGCGCTGCCGGACGTCCCGCCCGGGCGCGGTGCCCCGGCGCTGACGACGGTCACCGCGTCAGCCGCCAGGCGGCGTGGCGTCCCGCGCTGGGTCCGGCGGCCGGTGGGCCCGCTGCTCCTGCTGCTGCTGTGGCAGATCGCGAGCTGGCGTGGCAGCACGTCCACCGAACTGCTCGCCTCACCGTGGACCGTCGTCACCACCTTTGCCGACCTCGTCGGCAGCGGCGAGCTGCCGACGGCGATCGCGGTGTCACTGCGCCGCGCCGCCACCGGCGTGCTGCTCGGCGGGTCCGTCGGCGTCCTCCTGGCGCTGCTCGCGGGGCTGTTCCGGCTCGGCGAGGATCTCATCGACGCGTCGGTGCAGATGATCCGGACCGTGCCGTTCGTGGGCCTCATCCCCCTGTTCATCATCTGGTTCGGCATCGGTGAGACGCCAAAGATCGCCCTGGTCGCCTYCGGTGTCGCCTTCCCGCTCTACATCAACACCTACGCTGGTATCCGCAACGTCGACTCGAGCCTCGTCGAGGCCGCCCGAACGGTAGGGCTGACCCGGCTGGGGCTGATCCGGCACGTCATCCTGCCCGGCGCGCTGCCGAACGTGCTGGTGGGGCTGCGCTTCTCCCTGGCCATCTCGTGGCTCGCGCTCATCTTCGCCGAGCAGATCAACGCCAACCAGGGCCTGGGGCAACTGATGAACGACGCCCAGGAGTTCCAGCGAACCGACATCATCGTCGTCTGCCTGGTCGTCTACGCCTTTCTCGGACTCACCGTCGACGCCATCGTCCGACTTCTCGAAAGGGTGCTGCTGTCGTGGCGACCGGCATTCAGCGGAACGTGACCGCCCGGCCCGGCCCGGAAGCGCCCGGGCAGTCCCCGACGCATCCAGCGGTGGACCGTCCACCGGTCGACACCGCGGGCGGGCAGCCGGAGCGCGCCGACCCACCGACAGCCCCGGAAGCGGACCAGGCGCCCGCGCACCCACCGGCGGCCGGCCCGCTCCCGACCCCGGACGGCACCCCGCTCGCCGTGACGGTCCGCGGCCTGCGGCGCGCGTTCGGCAGCAACGTCGTCATCAACGACCTCGACCTGGACGTACCGGCCGGCCAGTTCGTCGCGCTGCTCGGCGCCAGCGGCTGCGGGAAGAGCACGCTGCTGCGCATCCTCGCCGACCTCGACACCGAGATCAGCGGGCAGGTGCGGGTGGCGTCCCGGCGGGCCGTGGCCTTCCAGACACCGCGCCTGCTGCCGTGGAAACGGGTCTGGCGCAACGTTGTCCTCGGCCTTCCCGGCCGGCCCGACAGGGCCAGGGCGACCGCGGCACTGACCGAGGTGGGCCTCACCCACCGGGCCGACGCCTGGCCGAAGACGCTCTCCGGCGGTGAGGCGCAGCGGGCCTCCCTCGCCCGCGCCCTTGTCCGTGACCCCGACCTGATGCTGCTCGACGAGCCGTTCGGCGCCCTCGACGCGCTTACCCGGATCCGGGTGCAGGGGCTGGTCGAGCAGTTGTGGCAACGTCACAGCCCGGCGATCCTGCTGGTCACCCACGACGTCGAGGAAGCCCTGCTACTCGCCGACCGGGTTCTGGTCATGAAGGACGGGGTGATCGCCCACAGCGCGACCATCGCCCTTGCCAGGCCCCGCGACGTCGGCGATCCGCGTTTCGTCGCGCTGCGTGCCGAACTGCTCGGCTGGCTTGGAGTCGGGCATGCCCGCTCCGAGGCGGCCAACGGTCGTCCGGCGCGGGACGGCGAGCCCGACCCGGCAGCCGATGTCCGAGAACCTCCGCCCAGACAGAAAATCCTCTCATGACCTCTTCTCAGATACCCGCGTACTCGGACGTCGATCCGTTCCACCGCCGCCTGCACCAGATCACCCAGGGCGAGCTGGACCCGGACAYCGCGCAGACATCGGGGATGCGCCGGTTCTCCGCCATCAGCGGCAAGACCGTCGGATCGTCCAAACTGTGGATGGGACAGGTGCACGTCGCCCCGGCCACCGCGTCCGGCAACCATCATCACGGCCGCTCCGAGACCGCCATCTACGTGGTCAGCGGCCATCCGGAGTTCGTCTTCCTCGACCAGGCGGTCGAGGGGACGGACGAGCCCGGCCCCGGCCGTGAGGTCCGGGTGCGGACCTCACCGGGTGACTTCATCTTCGTGCCGCCGTGGGTCCCGCACCGCGAGGAGAACCCCGACCCGAGCCTCGAGGCCATCGTCGTGATCGCCCGAAGCACCCAGGAGGGGATCGTGGTCAACCTCGAGGACCTGCGGTGGGCCGGGCCGGTCCTGACCAACGGATCGGATGTCGAGGGCTGTTCCTGACCGACCGTCCTGACCAATCGTCCTGACCGACCCTGCTGACCGCTCGTTCTGACCGCTCGCTGGTCCCGTGCGGTCGCGATCCATCCCAACCTCGCACGTCATGTTCACGAGGAGCAGCGCCATGCCTGTGGAGTTCATCGGACTGATCGCAACCAACGAAGGGTCGGAAACGCATCGGAGCTCCGGAGCGGTCATCGACCCGAACTACGTCCGCCGGTTCGCCCGCGTTCACGAGGACGCCGACTTCGACCGGGTACTGATCGGCTACAGCTCYGCATCACCCGACAACATCCAGGTCGCGGCCTATGCCGCAGCCCACACCGAGCGTCTCGGATATCTGGTCGCGCACCGGCCGGGCGTGGTCTTCCCGACGGTGGCGGCCCGCTATTTCGCCACCCTCGACCATTTCTCCGGCGGGCGGATCGCCGTCCACATCATCACCGGTGGCAGCGACGCCGAGCAGCGGCGGGACGGCGACTACCTGACCAAGGACGAACGTTACRACCGCACCGACGAATACCTCGACATCGTCCGCAAGACGTGGACGTCCACCGAGCCGTTCAGCCACGAGGGGCGGTACTACAAGCTGGCGGACCATCTGGCCACCGTGCGCCCGGTCCAGCAGCCGCACATCCCGCTGTACTTCGGTGGGTCGTCACAGGCGGCCTACCGGGTCGGCGGCAGGCAGGCGGACGTGTTCGCCCTGTGGGGCGAGCCGCTGGCGCAGACCRCCGAGCAGATCGCCGCGGTGAACCAGGCCGCCGAGCGGGCCGGCCGGCCCAGGCCGGGGATCAGCGTGTCGTTCCGGCCGATCCTCGGCCCGACCGAGGACCTTGCCTGGGAGCGGGCGCACCGAATCCTCGCGGACACCCGCGCGAACCTGGCCGCGCCCGGCAACATCTTCAGCCAGTTCCGCCACGCGTTCAGCCCTGAGCGGGCCCCGGCGAACGTCGGGTCACAGCGCCTGCTGGCCGCGGCCGCCGCCGGCGAGCTGCACGACCGGGCGCTGTGGACGCCGCTGGCCGCCGCCACCGGTGCCGCGGGCAACTCGACGGCTCTGGTCGGCACCCCGGAGACGGTCGCGCAGGCGTTGCTCGACTACATCGACATCGGCGTGACCACAGTGCTGATCCGTGGTTACGACCCCTACGACRACACCATCGACTACGGACGTCAGCTCATCCCGCTGGTCCGCGAGGAGGTCGCCCGTCGGGACCGGGGGGAGGCCGCGAACCGCACCGCGATCGCGCCGGGACCCGCGGCACTGGCGGCCAACGGCGCGAGCGTGAACTGAACGTGAAGCGAACGTGAACCGAGTGTAAAGTCGACAGGCGGGTGGGTGTGCTACCAGTCAACCGGTCCACGCCCCCGTCCGGCGATCCCGGGGGGATCGCCGGATACCGTGTACGCCAGGGCAAACACAACCAGCACACGACAGCGGGAAAACCCGGCGCCAGCACGACGAAACGCAACCTCCACGAAGCTTTCCAGCTCTGTTATCCTTCGGATGTGAATTATCACGTGGAGCCGAGACCACGCATCGCTGGTCCGCTGCACGCCGGGCTCCTTCTCGAGGCTTTCTGGCCTCCTCGTCGCGAACACGACTTCGATCAGTACTGTCCGGGCTCCCTCGCGCGCTAGAGACAGGATCAGCGCTCACCAGCCCGTTCCGCAAAATTCTTTTGGCCGTAGCGGCCGTCCGTCAGAATTTATGTGACCACTGATCGAAAACGACACAACATGTTTTCTCGCACCTGAGTACCAGTCCGGTCGAGCCGGGAGGTGTCGAGGAATCCGAAGGAGCCATTCACATGACCGCGCCACGCCCAGGTTCGTCCCACCTTGAGCAGCCCCGTCTCACAGTGACGCAGAGACGCCGCCTGGACACCCTGACAACCGCYCGCGCAACGGTCGCCACCCCCCTCCGGCAGCAGCCGGAGCGCGATGTGGTCGTACTCGGTCGCGCCGCCTCCTGGCAGCAGCCGACCGTCCAGCCCCCGGCCGGTTCACCGATCATCGCACCGGCCGGCGCGCCGACCACCACGCCGCAGCGCCCCGAGCGCGGCGTGTGGATCGACCGTCCCACCTGGAGCGCGTTCGTCGACGGAAAGCTGCTCGACCTGACCTATCTCGAGTTCGAGTTGCTCGACTTTCTGGTGCGCCATCCGGCGCTGGTGCACTCCCGCACCGCGCTGCTGCGCTCGGTCTGGGGCTACAACCTCGACGACGACCCCCGGGCGGCCGGCCGGACCGTGGACGTGCRCATCACCCGGCTGCGGCGCAAGCTGGGGCCCGAGCACCGAGACCGCATCGAGACCATCCGCCGGGTCGGTTACCGCTACCGTCCCGTCTCCACGGGCCGCCAGGCATAGGCCGGGCCCGACGGGGCTCCGGTCGCACCGACGGCGCCCGAACGACCGTCACCCAGTGGGCCCAGCCTGACCGACGTCCCGGCCACGCGGCCATCTCGAGCGCCGAGGTCACCTCGAACGTCGAGGCCGTCCCGGGTGCCGGGGCGGGCCGTCGTCCGCGCGGCGGGACATGTCGGTGAGTCCAGTTGTCTACCGTGCCCGCTACCGTGCCTGCTACTGTGACGCTCGGGTATCCGAAGAATCACCGTGCGGTATGGTTCTTGAAGACTACCATGACCACGCCAAGGAGATCATCATGCCGGGGGGCGTGACACGAGGTCAGCCGGAGCCCGGTTTCCCGATCAAGGCCGCTCCCGCGCCCGACGCCGGGCGCATCCGTCGCGACGCCAGCCAGCGGTGGGCACATACCGCTGGAAACACGTAGTTTTTCTGGTAATGAGCGCAGCGGAGAAGTACTTTGACCCGATGGACGGCGTGGCCGAAGCCCAGCTTGCATCGGTTCTCCGCCTGTCCGTGATGCGGCTGTCGCGGCGTATGCGCCAGGAGCGGTCGAACACCCTGACACCCACGCAGATCGCCACCCTCGCCACCCTGAAACGGCACGGCTCGATGACCCTCGGTGAGCTCGCCGCGCACGAGCGGGTGCAGCCGCCGTCGATGACGCGGGTGGTCGCCCACCTCGCCGAAGCGGGCCTGGTCGCCCGCGGCGCGCATCCCTCCGACGGCCGGCAGGTCATCGCGCGGATCACCGAAGCGGGCATCGACCTGCTGGAGGCCGACCGCCGGCGCCGCGACGAGTGGCTCGCCGAACGGCTGGCGTCACTGAGCCCGGACGAGATGGCCGCGCTCGAGCGGGCCGCGCCCATCCTGGACACGCTGGCCGGCTCATGACGGGGGCCGGCTCATGACGGGGGCCGCCGTCGGCCCGTGACACGGCCCGCCACCACCGGTGCTGGTGCGCGCGGGCGGGGCATCCGCGTCCAGGTCGTCGACCGGGCGCCGTCTCTCCATGCCGCGCGTCATGCACCCATACCGTCCATGTAACCCATGTAACCCATGTAATCCATGTAATCCATGTCACCCATGCCGTCCTACAGCTCCACCCAGCCGCTGTCCTCCTCGGACGCGTCCGCGGCCGCCAGCACCCGCGCGATGGTGAGCAGGTCGTGGAAGGTCGCGCCACGGACCAGCGCGGGGTCGCCCAGCTCGGTGACCCGGACGACGTCGTAGGTCGCCTCGATCAGACCGGGACGTGCGCCCGGGACCGCGCGCATCAGCAGATCGCGCGTGCCGTCCGCGTCCTGGCGCAGGACGCGGCGGCCCTGCACCACCATCCGCCCGCCGGTCCCGCAGATCGTGATCGTGGCGGTCTCCAGCCGGCCGTCGGGCCGCTCGTTGATCAGTGCCGTGGCGCCGCTGGCCGACAGCAGCGCGAAGGTGACGGGCGCGTCGGCGGTGAGCCTGGCCGCGGGCATGGCGTCCGGGCTGGCGCAGACGGCGAGCACCTCCCCGCACCAGCGGACGACCAGGTCGACGATCTCGGCCCGGCCGGACTGCCCCGCCGGGGCCCCGAGTACGGTCACCTGGGTGATCCGGCCGAGGGCGGCCAACGACGCCTGTACATGCCAGGCCGCCGGCCAGGCCCGGCCGTCCATGGCGACGACATGCGCGAGGTCGGACTCCTCCGCCAGGTCGGCGACGGCCCGCAGCGACTCCGGGTCGGCGGTCGTCGGACGAGCCAGCAGCACGTGCAGGCCGGCTTCGACGGAGCGGCGCGCGATCACGTCGGAGCCGGGCGGCCCCATTTCGATGCACACGGCCTCGATCTCGTCGGAGAGCATCGCGACCAGATCCGCGTAGGCGCGTGGTGCCTCGGCCTCCGCTGCCCAGGCCAGCGACTCCAACGGCTCGGGCGCGAGCAGGCCGACCACGTCCACCCCCGCGTCCCGTAGCACCGGTGCGGTCGTGCGGTCGCTGCCATCCGTCGCCAGAGCCATCGCGCCGGGCAGGTCGGGCAGCAGTCGTCGGGTGTCGCGTCGGCGTTCCCGCCATTCGCGCGCACCTGTCGGATCACGTTGGGCCACCAACTCGGGAACCGTTGTCACATACCGATAGTGCCCTCCAGCGCGGGGGCCTGGAGCGTTATTCGTAACTACCCGGCATCAAACTCCCGACGCCAACAGGAGGAGATCTTTTTGTCCGACTTATTACCATCATTCCCATCAATGGTGGAGCCGGTGTCGGTAACCGGCGGCCGCATCATGCAGAATCCGCGGTCATGGCTCGGATGTTCGTGGCGTTGCTCCCACCGGAGGATGTCCTGCAGCCACTCGCCGATGCCGTCGAGCGGCTACGGGCCGACCGGTCGGGGCCGGCGGTGGGGCTGCGGTGGGCTTCACCGAAGAGCTGGCACATCACACTCGCCTTCCTCGGCGAGGTACCCGCGGGCGTCCGGCCCGCGCTGGCTCGGGCACTGGCCCGGGTGGCCGCCGAGCACCCGCCGGCACCGGTGACCATTTCTGGTGGCGGACGCTTCGGGAGCCGGGTGCTGTTCGCGGCGGTCGACGAGCGGCCGCTGGCGCCACTGGCCCGTGCGGTCGCCCAAGCGGCCAGGCAGGCCGGAGCGGACGGCCTGGACCCCCGCGAGTGGCGGGGGCACCTCACGCTCGCGACCCACCGGCCGTCCCCCCACCGGCAGGGCCGACACACCGACGCACCGGCACCGGCCGATCAACCGGACCTGGCGGTGTTGGTCGACAGCCTCGCCGGGGTCAGCGCCCGGCCGTGGACGGCGACCGGGTTCGCCCTCATGAGCAGCGGATCACCGCCCGGCCCCCCGTACGCGACGACGGCCACCTGGCCGCTGGCGGGCTGAGTCGCCGGCGGGCTGGGCCCGCTGACACGCCAGGGCCCGCCACAGCGGCACGATCACCTGTCGGCCACGGCGACGGCGGGCCCGGGAGCGATCCTGTCCAGCGTGTCCAGTTCCCGCTCGCCAAGAACGATCTCCAGCGCCCGCAGCGCCGCGGTGAGCTCGTCGACACCGTGCGGGCGGATGGTTGCCGCGGTCAGCTCCGGCTGGGCGAGCAGCCAGGCGAGCGCCACGCTCGCGGGTCGTTCACCGAACGATTCGCACAGGGCCACGAACGCCTCGAACCGAGGCCGGTGCCGCTCCAACCGCCGTTCCACCTGCCGCAGTTCCACCTGCCGCTGTTCCGGCACGCCCGCCGGCGCGTACGCTGAAACACCGTCGAGCAGCGCGTCCAGCAGCGGGCTGYGCCCGATCACGCCCACGCCGTAGGACTGGCAGACCGGCAGCACCTCCGTCTCGGCCGCACGCTCCAGCACGCTGTAGTCGCACAGGTTGCTGACAAGGCCGAGGGAACGCCGCCGCATCGCGGCCTCGTTGCCCGCCGCGATCTCCCAGCCGGCCAGGCCGGACGAACCGACATAGACGATCTTCCCCTGGGCGGCCAGCATGTCCGTGGCCTGCCAGATCTCCTCCCATGGGGTGTCCCGGGCCGGCGAGGATATCYGAAGAAGGTCGATATGGTCGGTGCGCAGCCGGCGCAACGACTCCTCGCAACGCCGCCGGATCTCGGGCCCGGACAGCTTCCCGTCACCCGCGGGCCGGCCCGGGCCCGGGCTGGCCGGTCCGTGCAGCCCGGTCGCCAGCACGATCTGGTCACGGCGCCCATGGCTCCTCGACAGCCAGTCACCGACAGCGTACTCGGCGGCGCCCGCGTCGGTGTATCCGGTGGCACGGGTGGGCCGCCCGTGGGCGTTCGCGGTGTCGAGGAAGGTGTCGAAAAAGGTGATACCGGCGTCCAGCGCCCGGTCCATGACTGTGCCGGAGAGGTCCGTGCCCACCGATGGTCCGACATTCATCACGCCCAGGCACAGCCGGGACACCCGCACGCCGGTACGGCCAAGATGCGCGTGGATCACAGAACAATCTCCCGTCATCGGCGACCGGCCCACCCGGAGCGCCCATGACCCACTATGCCGACGCGAACGCCGTCCGCCGTAAGCGGTGCCCGGAAGACACCGGCGGACCCTTCCGCGGAACCGTCCACGAAGCCCCGTGGCGATGCCCGGAAGCGCCATCCACGGACGGCCCCGAATCATGGCCAACCATGCCGGAAGGAATGAGATGGAGAGCTTGCCGCCGAACCGCATGTAACGGGTGGCGTAGGACACGTCGGGCGGAAGACACCGATCACGGGCGTGTGCAGGCCACAACCGCGAGACTTGGGGACAACCGTTGCCTACCGCCGAACCGGCCCGAGCGGTCCACACCCCGACGCCGCGGCCCCGGCGTGAGCCACACCGACGTGATCGCTACAGCGAGAGGAGCCCGGCGTGACCGAGCAGGTCAGCACTTTGACCGTCACCGACAACCGCACCGGCCGGACCTATGAGATCCCGATCGAGAACGGCGCGATCCGCGCCAACACCCTGCGTTCGATAAAGCTTGACGAGAGCGACTTCGGCCTGCTGACCTATGACCCGGCTTTCACGAACACGGCGAGCTGCCGTAGCGCGATCACCTTCATTGACGGCGACGCCGGCATCCTGCGCTACCGCGGCTTTCCGATCACGGAGYTGGCCGACAAGAGCAGCTTCCTGGAGGTCGCCTACCTGCTGCTCGCCGGGGAGCTGCCCACGGCCTCGGAGCTGGCGGTGTGGGAAAGCGAGATCACGCACCACACGCTCGTCCACGAATCGATCAAGAAGTTCATCGACGGCTTCTACCACGACGCGCACCCGATGGGCATCCTGCTGTCGAGCGTCGGCGCGTTGTCGACCTTCTACCCGGACGCCAAGGAGATAACCGATCCCGGGCTGCGCCGGCTACAGATCGTCCGGCTCATCGCGAAGATCACGACATTGGCGGCCTTCTCCTACCGACACTCGATCGGGCTGCCGTACGTCTACCCGGACAACGACCTGTCCTATGCCGGCAACTTCCTGAACATGATGTGGAAGGCCACCGAGCTCAAGTACGAGCCGGACCCGATTCTCGAGCACGCCCTCGACGTCCTGTTCATTCTGCACGCCGACCATGAGCAGAACTGTTCGACGAACGCGATGCGGGCCGTCGGGAGCTCCCAGGCCGACCCCTTCTCGGCAGCCGCCGCGGCTATTTCCGCGCTGTACGGCCCGCTGCACGGCGGTGCCAACGAGCAGGTACTGCGGATGCTCACCGAAATCGGGTCGGTGGAGAACATCCCGGCCTTCATCGAGCAGGTCAAGAGTGGCAAGAAGAAGCTGATGGGATTCGGGCACCGGGTGTACAAGAACTACGACCCGCGGGCCCGGGTGATCCGGCAGATAGCCGACGAGGTGTTCAAGGTCACCGGGACGAACCCGCTGCTCGACCTGGCCCTGGAACTGGAGCGGGTCGCGCTCGAGGACGAGTACTTCATCAAGCGGAAGCTCTACCCGAACGTCGACTTCTACACCGGCATCATCTACCAGGCGATGGGTTTCCCGGTGGAGATGTTCCCGGTGCTGTTCGCGGTCGGGCGGATGCCAGGCTGGCTCGCCCAGTGGGAGGAGGGCCTGCTCGACCCGGAGCAGAAGATCGCCCGGCCGCGCCAGCTCTACGTCGGCCACGAGGAGCGTCCGTACACGCTGATCGAGGACCGCTCGCCTGACTTCGCCGGTGCCTCCGACTCGATCGCGGCGCTGGCGGCCCAGGCGGCCCCGACCCGCCCGCGTCGGTAGAAACCGCTATACCCCCGGTCCCGTGGAAAGAGCGATGAGTACTGGTCCTGGAGTGTTCCGCGGAACACTCCAGGACCAGTACCGGCACGGCGTCGGAAACGAACGGTCCGGATGAAACGGAGAAAAGCGGCCCACCGGAAAAATCCGGTGGAAAGGCTGACGGAAAAGCAGGTTACGCGGGCTACGGCGGACTACAGACGTTCGACCACGTGGTCGATGGCGCCGGTGAGCGCCTGGATGTCGGACGGCTCGACCGCCGGGAAGCAGGCCACCCGCAACTGGTTGCGGCCGAGCTTGCGGTACGGCTCCACGTCCACGATGCCGTTGGCCCGCAGGGTGCGGGCGACCGCGGCCGCGTCCAYGCCCTCGAAGTCGATCGTGACGACAACCTGGGAACGCTGCGCCGGGTCTGCGACGAACGGCGTCGCGTAGCTCGTCTTCTCCGCCCAGGTGTAGAGAATCGACGACGACTCGGCCGTGCGGCGCACGCACCAGTCCAGGCCGCCGCCCGCGAGCATCCACTCGACCTGGTCGGCGAAGAGGAACAGCGTGGCGACCGCGGGAGTGTTGTACGTCTGATCCTTGGCGCTGTTGTCCCGGGCGGTGGTGAGGTCCAGGAAGGGCGGGATCCAGCGGTCGGAGGCGGCGATCTCGGCCAGCCGCTCCAGCGCGGCCGGGGACAGCAGCGCCACCCACAGTCCGCCGTCGGAGGCGAAGTTCTTCTGGGGCGCGAAGTAGTAGGCGTCCGCCTGCGAGATGTCGACCGGCAGGCCACCGGCGCCCGAGGTCGCGTCGACCAGGTGCAGCGCTCCCGCGTCCGCCCCGATCGGGCGGCGCACCGGCTTGGCCACGCCCGTGGACGTCTCGTTGTGTGGCGTCGCGTACACGTCGACACCCGGCTCGGGCGCCCACTCGGGGTGGCTGCCCGGTGCCGAGGAGACGACCGACGGCTCGGCCAGGAACGGCGCGCCCTTCGTCGTGTCGGCGAACTTGCCGCCGAACTCCCCGAACACCAGGTGCTGGGAGCGTTCGCGGACGAGGTTGAAGGCGGCGGCGTCCCAGAAGGCGGTGGCCCCGCCGAGGCCGAGCACCACCTCGTAGCCGTCGGGCAGCGAGAACAGCTCGGCCAGCCCGGCGCGGACCCGCCCGACCAGGGCGCGCACGGGCTTCTGCCGGTGCGACGTCCCGAGCAGCGACGTGCCGGTGGCGGCAAGCCGGGCCACCGCCTCGGGGCGGACCTTGGACGGCCCGCAGCCGAAGCGTCCGTCGACCGGACGCAGATGTTCGGGGATGACGATCTGGTCAGGCATGAATATCTCCGAGCGGCCGGGGAGCCGGGCCGACGTAGCGGGCGGACGGGCGGATGAGGCGCCCGGTGCGCTTCTGCTCCAGGATGTGGGCGCTCCACCCAGCGGTACGCGCGCAGGTGAACATGGACGTGAACATGTGCGCCGGCACCCCGGCGTAGTCGAGCACGACCGCGGACCAGAACTCGACGTTCGTCCGCAGCGGGCGGTCGGGGTACCGGTTGGTGAGCTCCTCGATGGCGGCGGCCTCCAGCGCCTCGGCCACCTCGTAGCGGTTCGAGCCGAGATCGCGCGCGGTGCGGCGCAGCACCCGGGCGCGCGGATCCTCCGCGCGGTACACGCGGTGCCCGAAGCCCATCAGCCGCTCCTTGCGGTCCAGCGCCCGGCGGACGTATCCGGTCGGGTCTCCGGTGGCCTCCACCTCGTCGAGCATCGCCAGTACCCGGGACGGGGCGCCGCCGTGCAGCGGGCCGGAGAGCGCGCCCACCGCGGAGGACAGCGAGGCCGCCGCGTCCGCGCCGGTGGAGGCCACCACCCGGGCCGTGAACGTGGATGCATTCATACCGTGCTCGGCCGCGGACACCCAGTAGGCGTCCACCGCCTGGACATGCTTGGGATCCGGCTCACCCCGCCAACGGATCATGAAACGTTCGGTGATCGTGCGAGCCCGGTCGACCTCCTTCTGCGGGACGGCGGGCTGGCCGAGGCCGCGGGCCGCCTGCGCGACGAAGGACAGCGCCACCACCGAGGCCCGGGCAAGATCGTCGCGCGCCTGGGCGTCGGAGATGTCGATGAGCTGGCCGAACCCCCAGTGGGGAGCCAGCATCGCCAGCGCGCTCTGCACGTCCACCCGGATGTCGCCGGAGTGCACCGGCAGCGGGAACGGCTCCGCCGGTGGCAGGCCGGGTTCGAACGAGGAGTCGACGAGCAGCCCCCACACGTGGCCGTAGTCGACCTTGCCAACAAGATCCTCGATGTCGACGCCGCGATACCGTAGCGCGCTGCCTTCCCTGTCCGGCTCGGCGATCTCGGTCTCGAAGGCGATCACGCCCTCGAGACCGGGCTTGAAATCACTCGTCTTCTCAGACATCGAAGTCCGGGGCTCCGCTTCCTGTCTCCGCCGGCCGGTCGCGTGGACGACGACGCGGGGTCTGGGCACGCCGAACGCCAGCCGATAGCTGATCTGAGCTGGTTGCATCATCGGGCAGAATTACCTGTCTGCATCCTGCCCTCTCGGCGGAAGCGGTGCCATAGCCCGGCAGGACACCGCCGGCGGCCCACGGCGAGCGCGATCGGAACTTACCCGGCAGACCGGGCCTCGCCGGCCGTAACGGCCTCGCCGACGTGGCGCAGGTCACTTTCGACCCAGAAGATCACCTGTACCCGACGTCACCGGGGCGGGCCTCCGGGCGGGCCTGCCCGGAGAAAGGTGACACGATCGACGGTGTGTCCGCCCGCCCGAACCACGCCCGGCCGCCGGTGCCCGATCCCGCCGCCCAACGGCGCTGTTACAGCGCGGGCAGGCTGCACGAGTCCGACCTTGCCCCCACCTGGGTGGCCCAGTTCGCGCGCTGGTACGAGCAGGCGTCCGCGGTGGCCGCCGAGCCGGGGTCGGCACTGCCCGAGCCGAACGCGATGGTGTTCGCGACCGCGGACACCCGCGGCCGGCCCAGCGCCCGGACCGTTCTGCTCAAGGGATTCGACGAGCGCGGCTTCACGCTCTTCACCAACCTCGGCTCCCGCAAGGCCCGGGAGGCCGCCGCGAATCCGTACGGTTCGCTGGTGTTTCCCTGGCACGCCCTGCAACGACAGATCGTCGCCGTCGGCGGGCTCGAGGAGGTGTCACGCGCCGAGACCGCGGCGTACTTCCGGTCCCGGCCGCGCGGCTCGCAGCTCGGGGCGTGGACGAGCCGGCAGTCCGAGGTGATCGGTTCCCGGGACTGGCTGGACCGGCGCTGGGCCGAGCTGGACGCTCGCTGGCCGGCGCCGGAACCGGTCCCGGTGCCGGCGTTCTGGGGAGGGATAAGGCTCGTCCCGGAAACGGTCGAGTTCTGGCAGGGAGGCCCTGACCGGCTGCACGACCGGCTGCGCTATCGTCGAATCGATGCCGACGACACTCCTGCCGACACTTCCGCGGACGAGGTCCGGGCTGGTGAACCGCGGTCCGGTGAACCCGGTACCGGCGAACACGGCCAGTCACACGCGGATGGCCGCTGGATCGTCGAGCGCCTGTCACCATGAGACGCGGCGTGTTGGGAAATTCTTATGCGCCAGCGCCTTTGCGGCAGGCCGCGACAAGGCCGCTTCGCAAACATGACACAATCGTCAATCAAGCCGGCCGGCCGAATCGAATAATCTACAGAAACACAATTCCATCACACGCGGTTACGCTTTTGATCACAACTGGCACCTCCGCGTGCGAGTTGCGCAAGCCCATTGGTAGCATCCCTCGCAACATGCTGCTGTGACAGCGGCCACAGGCCCGCTTCCGGCATGCCAAAAGCCTTGAGGGGGCAAACACAATGCGTTTAGGCAGGACGCGGCTAACTCTAGCCGGCGTAATCGGATCAATGCTGATCGGGTTGACCGCCCCGGCCGCATGGGCAGACGACACGACGTCGGCTCCTGACCCGGGCACCGCGGCGAAGACGGTCCAGCAGGTGCCGGCGCAGTCGGGTCTCCCGCTCAGCCTCCCGGCCAACCTTCCCGCCAACCTTCCCGCCAACCTCCCGGCGGACATCACGCAGCTCTCCCCGGACGTGCTGCACAACCTGCTCAGCCTCGTTCCCGGCCTGCCGGTGGACATCCAGGGCCTGCTCGACTTGAGCAAAGTGGGCAACCTGCTGGCCCAGCCGCTGGCGCTTCTGCACTCCTGCGGCCCCGACGGGGGCAAGTGGCAGCTGAAGAACACCTCCGACAAGCCCTTCGGGTTCGGCTGGTATGACACCAAGGGCAAGGGCGGCACCGGCGAGATCCCGCCGGGCGGACTGATTACTCTCGTCACCCACGTGCTCGACGCCGTCCTGGCCATTCCGTTCGACCTGTTGTCGGGCAGCCTGCTCAAGGCGATCCCGGCCATCGGTGTTGCCAACTGCCCCGGCGCGGACAACGGCGGAGGCGGCGCGGATCAGCAGCAGGATGTCGACACCGGCGGCGCCACCGTACCGGTCTCCACACCGGCGAACGCCGTGGTCACGGACCGGGTCTACTACACAGGATGATGCTCCTGGGTTCGAGTGTGTGCCGTCGCCCCGCCTCCGGGGTGGCGGCACACGCCGTTTCGTCCACCGGTATGCCCGCTGGTGCCGCGCCCACCGGAGGCACGCCCGTGTCCACATCCACATCCACATCCGTGTCGGCGGCGGCAGCGGCCGGCAACACACCGCCCCCACGGCGGCTGTCCCCGCGGCGCGCGGGAATCCCGTCGCTCGTTCTCGCCGGGCTGATCGCCTTCACCGGTTGCGGCGGAGGATCGGCGGACTCGCCGACGGGCACCCAGCCGACGGCGCCGACGAGCACGGCCGTCCCGCAGGCGGCGCACAGCGAACTGGCCGCCGCGGCATCGGTCAACCAGGACGGGACGTCCACCATCGTCACCGCCGTCGTCCCGAAGGTGGACATCTACAAGTCGCCGATCGCCGCGAGCGTGGTCTCCCAGCTGAGCAACCCGAACGAAGCGGGTGCCCCGCGGGTCTTCCTGGTGGTGGCGAAGCTCCCCGGCTGGTGGCAGGTGCTGCTGCCGGTCCAGCCCGCCGGCACCACCGGCTGGGTGAAGGACGCCCAGGTGAAGGCCAGCCAGACCAGCTACYGGGTAGAGGTCGCCCGCAAGGAGCACCGGTTGCGGGTCTATGACAAGCAGCAGGTCATTGTCGACGAGCCGACCGCCGTCGGGACGGGTGACACTCCGACCCCGGGCGGCAAGTTCTATCTGACCGAACTGCTCCAGCCCCGCAACCCGGCCGGCGCGTACGGGCCGTACGCGTTCGGGCTGAGCGGCTTCTCGACCACCCTCGATTCCTTCGAGGGACGAGCGCCGGTGATCGGTATTCACGGGACGAACCAGCCGAACCTGCTCGGCCAGGATGTCAGCCATGGCTGCATTCGGGTGAGCAACGAGACCATCACCCGGCTCGCGCGCCTGCTCCCACTGGGCACGCCAGTGGAGATCGTCGCCTGATCCAGGACGCCGGGCGCCCGTCGGTACACCCACGGGCGCCCGGTGTCGTTTCCGGCGGGCGTCGGCCGCCTCCCGCGGCCGGTTCCCCCGGACGCGCGCCGGCAGACCGGCCGGCGGTCCGGCGGTCCGGCGGTCCGGCGGTCCGGCGGTCCGGCGGTCCGGCGGTCAGCCCATCATGCCGGCCAGGGTGCGTTCAGCGAGTTCCAGATCATGGACGAAGCCGGCGTAGACCTCGTCCCGGGTGGCCGGCTCGACCCGCAGCACCGCGCTCGGGTGCAACGTGGCGATCAGCTGGGCGTCCGATCCGGGCGGCCCGGGCAGCAACCGGCCGCGCATCTTCGTCACCCGGAACGACGGCCCGAGCAGCGCCTGCCCCGCGGTCGCGCCGAGCAGGACGACCAGCCGCGGCCTGATCCGGTTCAGCTCGGCCGCGAGCCATGGCCGGCAGGCCGTGACCTGCCGGGCGTCCGGTGTCTGGTGGATACGCCGCGGCCCGCCGTTGCGGCGGTACCTGAAATGCTTGACCGCGTTTGTGACATACGCCTCGGCCCGGTCGATCCCGGCGTCCGCGAGCGCCCGGTCAAGCAGCTTGCCGGCGGGCCCGACGAACGGCCGGCCACGCCGGTCCTCGACATCACCGGGCTGTTCGCCGACGAGGACCAGGCGCGCACGCGGATTCCCCTCCCCGAAGACGGTCCGGGTGTCGGGCAGGTCCGCCAGCTCACAGCCCCGGCAGGACGCGGCGGCCGCGGCCAGCCCGGCAAGGTCGGCATCCGGCGGGACGAAGGGCAGGGCACCGCCCCCGCCACGGACACCGGTGCCTGCGCCGGTGCCGGCACCGGTGGGAAAAGAGTCGTTCGTCACGGTCGCATCCTCACATCCCCCGCGGTGGGGCTGATGTCGCCACCCACCCGGTAGCGGGCATGGCCCCGGACAGCCGTAGCGGTAATATTACTCCATGCAATCAGTGCATACTGGACTAATCGGGAACCCACCGAACGCTCCACCGCAGCCAGGGGGGTACTAAGATCATGGAAACGTCCCGGCCTGCGCGGCGCTCTCGCATCCGGATACTCGGCCTCACTCTCGTGGGTGTTCTGCTGGCGCTCGCCAGCGGCTCCTGCGGCGGGTCACGGCAGCCCGCCGGCAACACGACGCCGGAACAGCCGGTGGTCCCGGTCGCGTCGGCAGCCGCCCGGACGAACCTGCACGCGGGGGACTACGTGCTGACCGAGGGGCCGGAAACCACCGGCTTCAACGCGAGCACGTCCCTGGACAACCGTGGAGCCCTCTCCGTAGCCGCGATGACCGGCTTCGCGGCGTGTGTCGGGAGGTCGGGAGCCGATCCGAAGATCGAGCCGCTGGACTCAGCCAAGGGACCCTACTTCGCCACGAACGACAACCTGGTCTTCATGGGTTCGGTGGCGGCGGTCTACCCGGCCGAGGTGATAACGGAGGCGGTCCGGATCGCGGCCGATCCGTCCTTCCCCTCCTGCGTCGGTGACCTGCTCAAACGCGGGTACACCGAGGCCGCCGACCTGCCCGAGGGCAGCACTTTCACGATCCTGTCGACGACGAAACGCACGCCCCCGGCCGGTGTCACCGCGCTGACCAGGGTGAAGGCGTCGATGACCCTCGACGGGCCGGCGGTGCCGATGACGTTCGACGTGATGTTCGTCTTCGCCGGCCAGGTGCAGAGCTCCTTCCTGGTCGGCCGGGTGTTCGACGCACCCGACCAGGCCGTCGTGAACCGGATCGCCAAGCAGATCGTCCGAAAGACCGCCAACCAGTAGGCGGCACGCCGGTCAGGAGAGGACCGTCTCCCCGGCGGTGGCCGGGGAGACGGGGCCGACGGGCCTGGGCTACCGCCACCTCGCGGCGTTGTTGTGCCTGGCAGCGCCGTTGTGCCTGGCAGCGCTCCACCTCGGGGTGCTGCCATCTCGCTGGCAACCAGACGTCCCTTTTGTTCGGGGCATCCATGGATGGACTACACGAAAGCTACTTTCAGAGACCGTGTGGCAACATGKCGCGATCGCTATGTATGAGGTGTTCTGTTAGCGGCCACCCCTGTGGGGACCTACGGCATGTTCCAGGCGTCTCCAGACGTCGTCGTTCGACACCGATCCGGTGCGCAACCCCGAGCGCGAAACACACGGTCGCGTCGCCCTCGGCCCTGACGGTGGCCCGGGGAGCCGGGCCACGGCAGCGGGAGACAAGCACGATCACGCCGCCTCTGGCCCCCTAGACGGAGGAGGACTATTGGTACCGCAGGCTGCCGGCTGGGACCAGGGTGTCCAGGACGCGTGGACATCCGTCATCCAGAGCGTGCCGAAGATCGGGGCGTTCGTGCTCATCCTGCTCGCCGGCGGCCTGGCGGCCCGTGGCATCGTCAGCGCCGTCAACCGTCTCCTGGTCCGTGCCGGCGCCGACAACCTGCTCGACCGCAGCGGGCTGGCCCGCATGCTCCGTCGCCCCGCGGCCGACCTGCGCGCCGGCCTCATGCGGCTCACGTTCGCCATCGCCGCGCTGGCACTTCTCCAGCTGGCACTCGGCGTGTTCGGGGTCAACCCGGTCAGCATCCTCGTTCACGATCTCATCGTCATGTTGGCGCGGGCCGTGCTCGCCTGCGTCGTCCTCGTGATCGGCGCCACCCTGGCGTCCGCCGCGCGCGGCTACGTCGGCAACGCGCTCAGCGGCCTGCCCTACGCCGGAGCGGCGGGGGTCGTCAGCGCCACCATCATCATGATCGGTTTTGGCAAGGCCGSCCTGGACGAACTCGGCCTTGCCACATCCGTGACAACACCGATGCTCTACGCTGTTCTCGCAACCGTCACCGGAGTGACGATCGTGGGGGTGGGCGGCGGGCTCATCCGTCCCATGCAACAGCGTTGGGAGGAGGCCCTGCGTCGCGGCGGACAGGAGCTGACCAGCGCCCGGTCGACGTGGCACGGCAACCGGGCACGCTCCGCGGCCGAGGAGCCGATGGTGGTCTCCGTGAGTGACCTGGTCGCCTCCGGTCGCACCGGCAGACGGCCGGACACCCCTCCGGATCCGCTCCCCCCGCGGCAGGAGACGGGCGAACCCGACGGCCACGCCGGACCCACCCGGCAGTCATGACCTTCCAACCACGGGAGCGGCCGGCGTCCGGGGCCGATGGCGGCGCCGGCCGCCACACCAACGAAGCCGCCTGTGGCGACGCCGGCCGCCGCACCAGCAAGCCGCCATACCAACAGCCACCGCAATAGCGACAACGGTCCAGAACGGCCGCAACGGACACGTGTCCGTTCCACGAACTGACGCGCGCGACAGGAGTGGGTAAGGCACTCTGGTACGACAGCGAGTCGCAACCAACGACAGCCAAGGCCACTTACGGGGCACGTCACTACGGAGCACGTCACGCAGCACGCGGGAAGTGGGGAGACATCTCGGTGGACACGCCATCAGACCTGGAGCGCTCCCGGCTGCTCCTGGTCTGGCTACAGGCCCGTCGCGCCGTCGACCGCTGCCTGTCGGACCTGCTTGCGGCCGGGCCGGCCGGCGAACGCCGCGTCCGCGAACAGCTCGAGCTGGTCAACGACCTGGAAAGCCGCGCGCGGGAGGCGTTCGTGCAGTACCGCTCCGCGGTACTGCAGCCCCTGCCGGACACCGACCCGGCGGACGCGCTGGACACCGCGGGCGTAGTGGACTGGACCGTTCCCCTGGACGCGGCGGGGCGCCCGCGCCTGGGCGTGGTACGGACGGACCAGCCTGGTCCGGATCCGGAGCGGGACCAGGTCACGGGAACAGCCCCGAACACCGTCGACTCCGGCCCGGTGCCCGGTCCCGGCACCGGCACCGGCACCGACCTGGGCCGCTCGGCATCCAGATCCGGAACAGATCTTGGTCGCACGGCGTCCGGATCCACATCCACCACCAGGACAGGACCGCCCACGGATTCGGCCTGCCCCGGAAGTCCAGCGGCCACCTCACCCGCTGGCGGGACCAGCGGGCCTCCCACCGGATCCCCTACCGGGATCACCGGAGCGACCGGGACCGCCGCGGGCCGTCCTTCTTCCGCGCCCTCTGCGCCTCCCGCACCACCCGCCCGCCCCAGCGGCTCATTACCGTCCGCGCCACTGCCATCCGCGAGAGTCATTCCGTTCGCCGGCCGGGACCGTGAAACGGACATCACGCGCAGAACTCGAGCCATCCGGGGGAGTCAACGCCGGCACCGGTGACGGACTTCTGTCACCAACAGGACAAAATATGTGTGATGCCGCCCTCCCGTCTGGCCCGCGCGCTGCTGTCCCAGCGCCGCCGCCGTAGCTCGCCTCGCCGCCGCGGCCTGCTGCGGCGTGACGTGCTGGTCTGCTGCGCCGTGTTCACGTCCGTGCTGGCCCTGTGTGCCGGGGGATGCGCGGCTCTGTACGACCGCGTCCTGCCAACCCCCTCCCCGACCACGCTCATGATCACCGTGCCCACCCCGACAACCGGGCCGGACGCGTACGAACGATCAGGACGCACGACACAGTTACGCCTGACGCTGCCGGCCATCACGGTCGCCCCGCCCTTCCCACTCGTCATCGCGTTGCACAGCCTGAACAACGACAGCTCGGAGCCACAGTCGCTGTGGGGCTTCGACGCGCTCGCGGGCACCGCCGGGTTCGCCGTGGCCTACCCTGACGCGCTCAACACCTCCTGGAACGCGGGCACCTGCTGCGGAAAGTCCGCGGCCGCGCAGGTCGACGACGTCGGATGGTTACGGGCGCTCATCTCGCATYTGGAGCAGCACTACCCGATCGACCGGCAACGGGTGTTCCTTGTCGGTTTCTCCAACGGCGGCATGATCGCCTACCGTTACGCCTGYGAGCACGCTGGCGAGATCGCCGGGATCGCGGTGGTCGCGGCCAGCCTGCAGACGGCCGGCTGCGCGCCGGCGAAACCGGTGACCGTGGTGGCCATCCACGGCCAGCTCGACAAGCGCGTCCCATACGCCGGCGAGGCCTGGTCCGAGGCGCTCGGGACGCCCCTGCGGTCGGCGCGGGAGAGCCTGTCGCCCTTCCGGGCCAGTGCCGGCTGCGCCGAACCGTCGCTGCCGCAGGACACCTTCACGGTCGGCAGCGACGGTGGCGCCATCGGAAACGCGGCCGGCGGCCAACTCGTCGGCCTCGACGAGGACGGGGCCGCGGGCCCGGCCAGCCGTGGCGGGGGCGCGCAACAGGCGGCGCCCGGCCAGGCCGTCGCTGCCCTCGCCCCACCGGCTGGCGCCGGGGGCCGCACCGCGACGAGCGGTCCTGGGGCCGGCGCCGCGTCAGCCGCCCACGACGGGTACACGGCGATCAGGCAGGAGACGGTGTGCTCGTCCGGCAAGCGGATCGTGGAGTTCCTGCTTCCCGGCCTCGCCCACGGTTGGCCACCCGCCACCGGCCCGAAACGCTTCGACACCGCCACGGTGATCTGGCGGCTGCTCGCCCCGATGCGCTCACCCGCTCCCGGACCCGACCTGTAGGCCGGCCCTACGGCCACCGGCCGACGCGGGCGGGTGCTCCAGGCAGCGCCGCCTGCGTGGAACAGGGCCGCGGAACAGGTCTAGCGTCCGCATAAAACAACGGAATAAAAATTCCACAACAATAAAAATCATCAACAAAAGGCCAACGGCGGCAGAGGCCCATGTCGGACCGGAGATCCACACCATCGCGCGGCGACAGCACGCACGGCAACAGACGAAGCGTCGATCAGGTAATACGGCCCGGTTCCGGAGCCATCAGAGCATCGAAACAAGAAGCAAACAGTTGCTGTAACAGCTGTTCGTTTCCTGCTCTCTCATCCAGCAAAATCGAGTGTTACTGCTGGTAACCGGTGTATAAGAGCGCTCCGGCCTGCCCGGTGCGCCCGGGCGCCCCAGACTGCCCATCCAGACAGCTCGTCCCGTACCGCCGGGGTCATGCCGGGCGGAAGGAGGCGCGCAGGCTCTCCAGCAGCGTGGTCGCGGTCGCTGCCGACTGCGCCGACGAGCGGGCGATCAGGACATAGACCGCGTCCCCGGCCGGCACCGCCCGCATCACGTAGGTGGCCCGCTGCCCTTCGCGCAGGTACGAGCCAACCCACTCCTGGACCTGCGCGCCGCCGGGATCCGCCACCGTCCGGGTGGTCTCCCTGGTCACGCCGGGCTGGATGGTGAACTCCGAACCCTGGACGGCGGTGAGCGCGGCCGCCTGGTCCGTCCCGGCGACCCGGGCGACACCGACCATCTGCGGGCCGCCGGACCGCGCGTTCCCCACCGGCGGCTCGACGAAGAAGACCGCGGTGTTGTCCCGACGCTGCTGCCAGGCCGCCGGATGGGAGAACGCCGCCTTCTGCTGCGCGTCGGTGACGGCGACCCAGTCGGCCGGGACGGTCGCCGGGGGCGCCGTCGTGGCCGGCGGCTGGCTCGCGGGCGCTCCGGGTCCCGCGGTGGCGCCGGCCGGGTCACCGGACGCCGCGGACGGCCGGGCCGTGACGGCGGCCGCACCGCCGCCCCCACCACCGCTGATCTTCTGCCACACGAACCCGGCTCCACCCCCGACAGCGAAGGCGACACCGAGGATCACCACCGCGTACACGAGTCGACGCAGCAGCCAGGGGAGCCCGGCGGCGTCCCGGGGACGGTTCCGGCGCGTTCCGGCGTCCCCTGTGGATCGGTCCGTGGACCGCTCTGTGGACCGCTCTGTGGACCGCTCTGTGGAGCGGCTCGCGGACCGGTCCGGCGACCGGGGGTCGCCCCGGTCATCCCGACGCCGACCCGACTCGGCCCGGAGCGTGCCGACCTGCTCACCGGTGGTGTCCTGCTCGGCGGCCGACGGGCCCGCTCGGCGGTCGTCGGAATGGTCCGGCCCTGGCCGGCGGGATGTCGATGTCGACGTGTCGGCGCCGACCTGCCTGGTCCGGGGCGGGGGGACACCGTCCGGGCGTCCGGGACGGTCGCTGCCCTTCCTGGACCGCAGGTCCGTGAAGACCGTCATTTCGCCGGCCGCCGGCCCGTCGAGCGGCAGCGGATCCGGCGGGTAAGGCGCGCCGGGCTGGTAGCGGCCTGCCTGCCGTGAGCCGGCGGCCCCGGGCTGGGGGCCGCCGGAAGCGCCGGGGGGAGCCTGCGGGCGGGGTACCTCCCGGTACGGCTCCCCCGCGCGCGGGGCGGAATCGACCGGCGGCGGCCCGAAGGGCCTCGCCCCCGGTGCGAGCCGGGTCTGCTCCCCGTAGAAATCGGATGCGCCGGCCTGGGGAGCGCCTGTCAGGGGATATCCGGCCGCCGGAGCGTACCCGCCGGGCACGGGGGCGGGCTCGGCGCGATAGCCCGCCGGGGGCCCGTAGCCGGTGTCCGGCTCGTCCCGGGCGTAGCCGGCCCGCGGCGGTACGCCCTGCCGCTGGGGCGGGCCAGGTGACCGCGAGTCCGGATACGCTCCCGGTCCTGGCGGGGGATAACCGCCGGGCGGCTGATATCCCCCGGCCGCCGGCTGGGGGCCCACAGGCGCCCGGGGAGAAAAAGACCCCTGGCGAGAGTCAGGAGACCGGTACGAACCAGGATCCTGATACTGGCGGGCGTTGTAGTAGCGCTCAGCATCCTGGTTCTGGTATGAACTCGGAGGGTAGTCGCCACGGCCGCTGGGAACCGGCCCCGCGTCGGGACGGTCCGCCGTTRCCGGCACGCCGTCCGCGACTGTGGCTCGACGTGGGTTCGACGCGTCAGATCGTCGCATATCATCCGCCACCGACCAACCTCCTCACGATCCGCGCCCACGTCATATGTCCCCCCATCGGTGTACCACGGCGTTGCGCTGGCGTTGCGCGCGCCCAGTTGACAAACGCCGGATCGCGGGATCCTCATCATGACCAGACGCTGGACGGACACTCCGGGTTGCGGGCACCGCGGAAACCACGACCGCGCACTCCTCGATCAACTGGGCTTTCGCGGTCATCCGAGGCTTTCGATCGCCTGGCAGCGCCGGTCACGCGGGGCGGGTGCCAGCCGCGAACGCCGATCCGGATCATGATCCAGACGGGCGTGTCGCCAAGGACGCTTCTCGGCGGAACGAGCGTACCCGACGGCACGCTCGCGCCGATCTTCCCTGATGGCCGGCGCCCGGCACCGGACACCACCGCCGATATGGCTACACATGGTCGCACAACTGGCGCGCTATGGCTTCGGGACCCGGCACACCCGCTCGAGCAGGAGGCCGCTGACAAGGAGCACCAGCGCCGCCGCGACCCCGAGACCAGCGGTGACCGCGTCGGTGTCAGCGGTACCGAACTCGTCCAGACGTGGCAGCGCGTAACCGAGCAGCGCCGCCCACGCCCCCATGAGCGCGGCCCCGGCCAGGCTGCTCGCCTTCGCCAGCGCCGCCAGCCGGGCGACGGTCAACGGCAGGATCGGCCTCGTGCCCGGACGTCCCTGCAGCCGGCGCCGGGTGATGGCGGCGGTCTGTGCCTCCGCCAGCCCGACGATCAGCAGCGACAGCGGTGCCGTCCGCGGGAACCGTGGCAGGTCCCGATAGGTGAAGGCCAGCAACACGTACGCCAGCACGCCGACCACCACGGCCGCCGCCACCAGCTCCCGCGCCCGCGTCGGCCTCACCCGGACAGACTCCACGGCGTCCGGCGGACCCCGGAGGTGTCCAGCGCGGCCACCAGCTCCTCGACCCGGCCGTGCCCGGGCAGCGCCGCGTCCGGGTCGACGTCCAGCCACGGGACGCAGACGAACGCGCGCAGGTGGGCGCGTGGATGCGGGATCAGGATGTCCGGGTCGTCGCTGACCAGATCGCCACAGGCGATCACGTCGACGTCCAGGGTGCGCGGGCCCCAGCGGACGGTTCGCGCCCGGTGGGCCGCCCGCTCGGCCGACCGGGCCGCGGCGAGCAGGTCCCGCGGCGGCGCCGCCGGGACCAGTACCACCGCGTTGAGGTAGTCGTCCTGGTCGGGCCCGCCGACAGGCGCGGTCTCGTACACCGGTGACACCGCCACGGACCCCAGCAGGCGGGTGGCGGCACGCAGCTGGGCGAGGCGGTCGCCGAGGTTCGAGCCCAGCGCCAGCACCGCCGGCGCCTGGCCTGCCGGCGTCGGTCGCCGCGCGAGGCTCCCCGGCCGCCGGCGCCCCGGCGACGGACGCCCCGGCGGCCGGTGCTCCTGCGGCCAGGGCTCCGACGGCCAGGGCTCCGACGGCCAGGGCTCCGACGGCCGAGGCTGCGGCCCGGGCCCGGAGGCGTCCTGGGGCCGGTGCGGGCCCGTGGCCCCGCTCATGCCCGCCGACCCCGGGTGACGGTGACCGCGACGTCGGTGAACGGCAGCGGGATCGGCGCGGCTGGCTTGTGCACGGTCACCTCCGCCCGCAGGACCCGGTCGTCGGCCAGGCACGCGTCGGCCAGCCGGTGGGCGAGCGTCTCGATCAGATTGACGGGCTCCCCGGCGACGATCCCGGCCAGCGTCTGTGCCAACGTCCCGTAGTCGACGGTGGCGGCGACGTCGTCGCTGGCGGCGGCCGGCCGGGTGTCCAGCCACACCGCGGCGTCCACCACGAACTCCTGGCCGAGCTCGCGCTCCGCCGGTAGCACACCGTGATGACCCCGGACTCGCAGTCCGGTCACGGCAATCCGGCCGGACGCGACGACCGCCGCGGCAGGAGACACGGCGGTCGTGGCGGAGAACGCCGTGGGAGACGTACCGGTAGACGTGTCAGGAGACGTGCTGGTCATACCGCGCTCGTGGGCGGAAGCCGGAACGCGCCACGGGCCGACACGCCAGGATCCGACGTCCCAGGATTCGACCTCCCCGGATCCGACGTCCCCGGGTCCGACACGGCGGAATCCGGCCTGGCGGGTGTCCGCTCCGCCGGCGCGGGGCCGCCGCCAGCCGGCCGGGCCCGCCACTCGCGGGCCTCCCGCCATGCCTGGACGACCCGCACCGCGTCGGCCGCGGCCCGCACCGCGTGCACCCGGACCGCCCACACCCCGTCGGCCGCCAGCAGGGCGGTCGTCGCCTGGGTCGCGTCGTCGCGCTCCCCGGCCGGGCGGGGACGCTCGTCGGCGTCCGCGAGCAGGCTGCCCAGGAATGACTTGCGTGACGTGCCGACCAGCAGCGGATGCCCCAGCGCGGCAATGGCGTCGAGGTGGGCCAGCAACGTCCAGTTGTGCCCGCTCTCCTTCGCGAAACCGATCCCCGGGTCGACGATCACCCGTTCGGGCGCGATCCCGGCGGCGAACACGGCATCGAGGCGCTCACGCAGCTCGGCGACGACCTCGGACACGACATCACCGTAGACCGCGCGGGTGGCCATGTCCGCGCTCACACCTCTGGTGTGCATCAGAACGTAGGGGACCGCTCGCTCGGCGGCCACCGCCAGCAGGTCACGGTCAGCGGCACCCGACACGTCGTTGATGACCGCGGCGCCCGCGGCCAGCGCGGCCTCGGCGACGGCCGGACGGGTCGTGTCGACGCTCACCGCGACACCCGCCGCGGCCAGCTCCGTCACCACCGGCAGCACCCGGCGCAGCTCCTCGGCCGGATCGACCCGCCCCGCGCCCGGCCGGGTCGACTCGCCCCCGACGTCGACGATGTCGGCGCCCTCGGCAGCCATCGCCAGACCGGCCCGCACCGCGTCGACCGCGGTCGGATAGGCGCCCCCGTCGGAGAACGAGTCCGGTGTCACATTGACCACACCCATCACGCGGGTACGACCCAGCGGCTCCAGAAGACCACGGCTGGCCTGCACGGACGTCATGCCCCCTACGCTAGGCCGTGTCCGGTGGACGCTGGTCAACGCGGGCGGTACCCCGGGCGGCCTGCCGCGGAGTGTAAGGACGGCTGGCTCTTCGCGCGGGCTGGCCGGGCGGTCGTGCCGGCGGTGCCGCACGGCCGCTGGCGCCGGTCGCTCACCCGCTGGCGCCGGGAGTCGCGGCGGTGTGCAGCCGGCGGTAGGAGTAGCGGTAGACCGGGCGGAAGCCGAGGGCGGCATACAGCTGGCGGGCCGCCGTACTCGTCTGCTCGACCTGCAGGTAGGCGCGGGACGCGCCCGCTTCGGCCGCCCAGGCCGCCAGCCTGGTGAGAACCGCGCGGGCGGCTCCCCGGCCGCGCGCGGCCGGCACGGTCGCCATGCTGTAGATCCCCAGCCAGTCGCCGTCCACGGTGCCGCGGCCGACGGCCACCGGCACGCCGTCCAACACACACAGGACGTATGCCGCGGGCACGGTGAGGTTCGCCAGCACCCCCAGCGTGCCGGCCCGCTGGCCGGCGAAGGTCGCCAGCACCTGGCCGGCGACGTCCAGCCAGACATCACCGACGGTGTCGAGCAGGATCGCCCGGTGACCGTCGGCGCCGGCGGGTGGGGAGCCGCCGGCGCCGACGGGGACGTGGCCGGTGGGCCCGGCGGCCAGCCGTTCGCGGATCTCCTCGAGGTCGGCGACGCAGACGTCGGTCGGCCCGGTGTCGTCGAAACCGGCCACGTCCAGCGCCTCGTGGATGTCCGCGGGCAGGGACACCGGCGTGATCTGGAGCGTTGGCGGCAGACCGGCGGTGGCGTAGAACTCACCGACCGCGTTCAGGGCGCCGGCGATGTCGCCGACGTCGCCGCGGGCCCACACGGAGTTACCGCGCCGGGAGGAGCCAGCCGACTCCCGCAGCACCCAGCCGCCCAGCCGCCGCTCGCGCAGGGGCGGCCACGCGCGATGCGCCAGATCCTCGAGCTCACGGCTGAGGTCGTTGTCAACCGGTTCGCCCACCGTGGGCGCCACCAGCGCGTCCGGGGCGGCCGCGGGCTGGCCGGGATCGCCGACCGGTTCAGCGGCCATGCTGTGATCGCCATCTGCCGCCCGGGAACAAACCCGTACTGACCACCCGTCCGAGGCTACCGGGTGAAGCACGCGGGCGGACCGGATTCCAGCCTCCAGCGACCTTTTCCAACCGATCTCCGGACCGGAGCCGGACGGTCGGTCCGACCTGGTACGCGCCCCGCCGTTGTGACAGCCGCGGGCGACAACCCCGGTCGTGTCCGGTCCAGCCTGCCCGGCTCTCCGCTCCCCGCTGGTGTTACGCCGGCCGTCCCGACAGAATCCACGAGCCGTCCTCACCATGCGCGGCCGTACTGGATACACAGCGCCGGGATATTGATGCGCTCGGGGTACATACCGGTCACCGCGGCCGGCTATTCAACGCACTAGCGTGACAGCCCCGGCGTGACGGCATTAGCGTGACGGCATTGGCATGACAGTGCGCGGCCTGCCGGGACGTCACCGGAAGCGGTGATTTTGTTACCTCGCCGTAACGGATGCTCAACCCGACGGGAACACCGAGGTTCTACTTTTCTTACAGTAAGATCGGACGTATCGCTGCCCGACAAAGGGGCCGGGCTCCTCCACAGGGGGCATGGAGTCGGAAATGTTGATGAACCCGCCACGCAAGGCCGTTTCGGCAGGTGCATCACGTGAGGCGATCCCGCCGCACAGCGTGCTGACTGAGTGGAAATCGCTTCACGACCGAGAGTCGTTGGAGGTCTACTCATGAGCAGACTGGTCACCCTTGTCGCCGCTGTCGATGCTCAGCCAACCCTGGAACAGACGGATTCGATGCTGATCGAACTTGGTCAGATGCCTCGTAACGCCGTCGTCCTGGGGCTGATCGATGCCCTACTCGAGTACCGGACGCTCCTGGTGAGCCTTACCTCCTGAGCGTCCACTCCTCACGCAGGCCGCGTTGGCCTGAGATTCTCCGCGGACCAGGATTCCCCAGAACGCGCGAAGAAGCGCGGCCGCGGGCTCTTCGTCCAGCCAGTCAGGTGGTCTCCTGTTACATGGCGACGAGACCACCTGACTGGTTGGCACACTTACCACCGGGAGATCCCGGACGGCTGCTTTCAGCGACCGAACACCAGCACGAGACGGTCACCGTACGCGCCGTGCCATGGAAAACTCCGCGACACGTACCCAGCCATGTCACGGAGCTCCGCAGCACACACCGGCGGCCGACCGCCGGGATACCACCGTGTTACGTGGTAACTACCGACCGAAGCGCTGGCCCTGCTGGCCCTGCTGGCCCTGCTGCTGGCCGAAGCCGCCCTGCTGCTGGCCGCGCTGCCCGGAGGCACCCACACCGACGAGCTCCTGCAGGCGGGTCTCCACGTAGCGCTCGCTGTGGTGGGTCTTGTCCGCGATCCGCTGCACGAGGTCGTTGACGTCGCGGGCGGCGTCCAGGTCCGCGGTGCCGACCTGACCGAATTCGTCGAGCAGACGGTAGCGGATCTGCTGCCAGTTCTGGCGAAGCTCCTGCTCGATCTGCTGCTGTTGCTGCTGCTGTGCCATTACGTTTTTCCTCTCGTCGTATACCGACCGAACGAGAAGTGACACTACCCCACCGGGTACTCGCTCGGTCAACCCCAACAGCCAACTTCGCAGGTTGTAATTCCGCCGGTTTCCCGGGGGTAAAATGGCGGCATGCCGTCAAAAGAAGAAAAATAGCCGGGAAAGAAGACCCGGGTCACCCGACGCCACAAGCGGGACGCTCCCCACCAAAAGTCGGGCAAATATCGGACGGCAGCCCGGCCGCGCGGTCACCCTGGGCCGGGCAGCCGCCACGCCAGGCAGGCATGCGGCACCGGTACCGGTCACTCCCGCAGTGCGCGCCAAGCGTCGACCGTACCGTAAGAAGCCATCCGACCGAGGTGTCCGGCCGTCATTTAGAAAACCTTCAACAAGCAGGTCCCAGCGGATATATCATGGCCCGCTGAAAGCTCCCTGGAGCTCCTTCCGTCCCAGCTCTCACAGCATTACCGAAAAATACCCAGGAAGACGGAACCACAGGCACGGGCACCGGCGGGCGAACAACACGTCCATATCATTTGTTCGTCCCATCGACAGTCGGGTACGCACAGCCGGCCAGGTCCGTCCGCCCCAGCCGACGACCGTCCGAAAGAAGGCGATCACGGGTATTTCGGCGCACTGCGAGCCATGACACCACGGATGGCACCGATACCGTCCGCGCCAGCGGGCAGCATGATTCCGCGATCTCGCGGGCGGATGGCCACCTCTCTCCTTGGACGGCTCTCCTTGGACGAACGACGTGACGGCCGCGGCCAACCAGCCGCGGAGGGAACGGCACACGGGCTGGGTGAGGCACACAGACTGAGCGGAGGCGGCCAACGAGCCGGTCCGGACAGGTCCGCGGGCGCCCCGCGAACGACGGGAGACGGCGGGAGTTCGTCCGGCGTGGCAGTGATCTCAGGCAGCGATCTCGGGCTGTGGATCGACGTGACGAACGCCTCGCCCCGCCGGCACGGCACCGGCACCGGCTTCTCCCGGCTCCGCGAGCCGGGCTGGAACAACCCGCTGTGGCAAGMCGGCCCGCCAGGACGGGAACCGGCAGGCAGCGACGAATCCGGGATGCCTGGACGGCCGGCGGCCGGAACCGTCCGTTGCCCCGCCGACCCGGACGTTGTGYCCGAGCCGGCCGCCGGATGGTGGGCACAATCACGGCACTTCCCCGGAACATCCACCAACAGCCATCCGATAACATGACGACATCGAATGGTGGATTCATCGACGTACCCGCACCGGGGGCAAACTCGAAGGAGGCGGTCCCGGAGGGGGCACGGCCGGCGGCGGACGAATATCCCCGCGAAGACGGCGCCTTCGAAGAAGGACGATGTTCCCTGCGAGAACAGCGTGACCAGATCGGTCCCAGCAGGCTGACAGTTCGTCAGAACCATGATGACAGTCAGGATCCTGACGCTTTCCCAGGGCCGGACGTACTCTCAGGAATAGGGCATTCATCGGACGGTCTCGTCCTGGTAACGCAGGCTGGCGAGACGGACCGCGAACTGCGCGGCCACCCGCGGATTGCTCGCGAGGACCGGCACCACGCTCGTCACCAGCTTCAGCTCCCGCACCGCCCGTAACACCTCGAAACCCGGCCAGCGCATGACGTCGAAACCGTACGTGGCGGCGAGCGTCGCGTGCTGCTCCGGCGGATAGCCGAACCGCAGCCGTCCGACGGCCAGCGGGATCAGATCCCATTCGGGCGGCCCGTGGCAGGCGGCGTCGAAATCACATATCAGCACCTCGCCGTCATGAGCTCTGACGAGATTTCCCAGATGGGCGTCGCCGTGGATGATCCCGGCCGGCAGGGCGTACACCACGCGTTCCAGCGCGGCCTCGCACCGGGCGGTCAGCCGTTGCAGAAACGCGAGGTCGGCGGCGGGCAGCCCCTCGGCGTCGGCGAGACGTAACCGGACGTCGGCGAGCGGGTCGAAACCGGGCAGGGGAACGTCCGGCAGTGGCAGGGTGTGCAGCTGGCGCAGCGCGACAGCAAGATCACGTTCCGTCGGCGGGCCGTCGGTCCGTGACACCCCGCCCGCCGTGGCCGCCCATCCGGGCGCCGGACGACCCCTCGCCGCGTGCTCCGACGCCGCATGCCCGGTCGCCGCCCGCCCGGTCACCGGACGCATCGTCGTGCCACGCGGCGGCACGACCCGCCCCTGCGCCGCATGCCTGGTCGGGGGCCCGTGCCCGGCCGCCGGCCCACGGGCCCCGGTAGGCGGCTGGACGTCCCCGCCCACGGCCGGTGGGGGGATCCCGGCGGCCGGCTCCGGCGGCTCTCCCGGCCCCACCGGACCCTCGCGGCCGGCGTCGATCCACAGGGTGGCCACGGTGTCCGCGATCCGCAGCGGTGCCGGCAGGCCCGGCGCCAGGCGCACGGCCGGGACGTCGTGGCGGGCCAGCCAGCGAGCGACCTGGACGACCTTGTCCGCCCGGTGCGCCATCGCCCGCGACCCGGATATCCGGACGACCACCCCGGCCCGGGGCAGCCGGAAGACCGCGTTCGCCGCGATTTTGATCATTTCCGCGTCCTGGCCGTCCAACCCGGCCGCCGCGCAGATCTCCCAAAGAACTTCCCAGGCCCGGGCGACGGTGAAACGCCCGCCACCGGCGACCGGACCACCCGCCGGCCTTCGCACGCCGTTCAAGTGATTCACGTGATATGCACCGTCCGTTGTTGTTCCGCTACGGAGGTTGCGTGGGGCCGGCGTCGGCCACGGCTCACCGCTCGTGCCCCGCGGGGGCCTTCGTCGCGGCAGCCGCCGCTCCGGCAGCCTGTGTGCAGGCAGCCTGTGTGCCGGCAGCGTCCGCTCCGGCGACAGCCGCGTCCGGGCCGGCTGGCTGTCGCTGGCCTTCCCGCTGCCACCCCCGGACGTACGCGGCGAGTTCCCGGACCTCCCGGACCTCCCCGTGCGCCCGGGTCACCGCGAGCAACTGGTCGGCCCGGTTCGACGCCGACGCCACCGCGCGTCCCCAGGAGATCGAGATCGCCTCGGTGGCCAGCGCGCATACCCGGTCGAGCTCGAGGCGGCCCTGACGGGCCAGCGCCAACGCCAGATCAAGACGGATCACCGACCGGAACCCGGGCGCGTTCATCGCGTCCAGCCGCGGGATGGCGAGCTGCGCGTGTTCCTCGGCGGCGCGGGACCGTCCGAGCAGGCACAGCGCCGTGGTCGCGTTGTAGGCGACCTCGACCGGGTGAAAGGTGTCGAAACCCGGCCCCGGAGATCCCCACTGTTCCACGGGAATCATGTCGGCGAGCTCGTAGGCCAGGTCGAGCGCCCGCGCGGCGCCCCGGACGTCACCGAGCGCGGCCAGCGCGCGGGCTTCCTGGCAGACCAGCCGAGCCCGCACCGGGCCCGCGTTGACATACCGCAGCCCGTCCCGGGCGAGTCGCAGGGCCACGTCCGGACGACCGCCGTAGAACTCGGTGACCGCCCCGATCTCACGCGCGGACCCTCGCAACGGGCCGTCCCCGGCCCACTCTCCGGCCGCGAAACCAGCGGCGGCCAGGGCCCCCGCGACCTCGGGCTCACCCAGCTTGAAAGCGGCGTCGGCGTGCAGGACAGTGGCCCGGCCAGCGGCGATGCGCAGCCGGCGGGCATCCGAGGCGGTCAGTTGACGCTGGGCGAGCTGGTCCAGGTAGTGCCGCAGCCGGAGCGTCTCGGTGACCACCTGGGCGGGCGAGGTCTGCTCGTGGGTACCGAGCAGTTCGGCCAGCTGTCCCTCGGCATGGGCGATCGCGGCCTGCGCGGTCGTGCCGTGCACGTCAACGAGATCCGCGAGCGGCGTGTCAGGGAGGAGCGCGCCCACCATGGCGGCGCCGGCATACAGGTGGAACTGCCTGCGGTCGGACATCGGCGGGTCCGCGGCTGCCACCGGCTCGGGCAGCGGAGGCTGCCCGTCCGCGGGGGAGTCCCCGGAAAACCCGGCAGCCAGCTCGTCCGGCAGGCTCGTGTGGCCTGGCGGCGCCGGTACCGCGCGGGTATCCAAATGATCATCTGGAGGAGTGCGGGCCGCCGGGATCGCGACCGGCATGACCGGCGGGGTGGACGGAGCGAGCCGCGCGGTGTCCAGCACCGCTGGCCACGTGCCGGCCGGGCCGGCCGGCAGACCGGAAGCGGTGCGACCGGGCCCCTGCCGCGGCTCCTCGCGCGACGGCTCCTCCCGCGGCTGCCCTTCGTGCGGCTGCCCTTCACACGGCTGTTCGCGGGACTCCCCACTCGGCAGGAATTCCCGCCGGACCGGCTCCACCGATCCCGTTGGCCCGGTTGGCCCCGTTGGCCCAGGCTCCCGGGGCACTGGCAGGAACAGCTCGCCAGTATTGATCATGATTACCGCACTCCCTGGCCTCCCTGTCGGTGAGGCAACTCGTTCGCCCACCCGGGCGAACTCTCCTGGTAGCGAGAATGTAACTCAAGGTAACACAAAAAAGTGTCGAAGTGTCGCGACCCGACAGAGAAGCGGGAGAGAACACGCACGGACCACGGCACAAGCGATCATCATCCGGGCCAATCGGACGTCACAGACAGTAATCATTCTCGGTCCAGTCCGGCCCCGTCCCGTCCCGTCCCGGACAACCCACCATGATGATCCGGAGATGACGTGTCACTTCGGATCCACAGGCCACCAGGAAGCCGACCAAGCAACGCGAACCCGTCCCGCAACCGATCAAAAACGCGTGACCGAGCACTGTAGAAGCACTGTCGAATCATGCGAGTGAGGGAACAAACCGCTGCCACCGCAGCCATTTCCACCCTCGTTTTCCTGGTCAGGGCARGGCGCGTGGTTGACCGGCCGTCATTCCTGGCGGGCCTCAGGATCCGTCGGTGCTTCGGGCACGGGTATCCCCGCGCAGACCGGACAGCCAGACCGCCGCCTCGTGGAAGGCATCGTCGGACGTGCTCGGCCGCACCACCCCGGCCCGTCCGTCCGCCCGCGAATAACTGCCCAGGAACCGGACCTCGGCGCAGACGCGGTGCAGGGCCGACAACGCCTCCCCGACCCGCGCCTCGGACACGTGCCCCTCGCAGTCGACCGAGAAGGAGTACCGGCCCAGCCCCGCGCCGGTCGGCCGGGACTCCAGCCGGGTCAGGTTGACCCCCCGGACGGCGAACTCGGTCAGTATCTCCAGCAGTGCGCCGGGATGGTCGTCCCGTTCGAACAACACCACCGTGGTGCGGTCGGACCCGGTGGGCGGCGGAGGCGGCGCCGGGCGGGTGACCAGCACGAACCGCGTCTGCGCCCCGTCGACGTCCTGGACGTCGTCGGCCAGCACCGACAGTCCGTAGCGGGGGGCGGCGAAGGCGCCGGCGAGCGCGGCGTCGACCTCCCCGGCCTGCACCCGGCGCGCCGCCTCGGAGTTGCTGAACGACGGTTCCCACCGCGCGTCGGGCAGGTTCTTGGCCAGCCACCGGCGGCACTGCGGCTGGGCGTGCGGATGGCTGGAAACCGTGCGAACCGCATCGATCACGGTCCCGGGCCGGGCCAGCAGAGCGAACCGGATCAGGAGCACGACCTCGGCGGTGACCTGGAGCAGATCACCGCTGGCCAGTTCGTCCAGAGTGGTCGACACCGAGCCCTCGACCGAGTTCTCGAACGGGACGAGCGCCCCGTCGGCGTCCCCCTGACGGACCGCGTCCAGCGCTGCCGCCACGTTCGGCAGCGGGTCGAGCTGGGCCCTGTCGGCGATCGGAAGGGTCATCAGCGCCGCTTCGGAGAACGTGCCGGGCGGCCCCAGATAGACCAGACGCGTCGTTGACRTCATACCGACGACCTTCCGGATGTCATGCCGACAGCCTTCCACTTGGACGGGGTGGGACCGCCGGGGCGGGCAGCGTCCCCGGGGCGGAGCCGGTCACCGGGGCAACGGACATCGCGGCAGCCCCGACCGTGCCCGGGAGAGGCCCGGCCGTACCCGGGAGGAGAAGAGCCCGGACGCGTCCCCAGCGGATCTCCCAACGGTACGGGGTCTCGGACACCGGATGAGCGGACACCCGGTATACGAGACCGGGCCCATCGCCAGCTCCGCGCGTCTCACCTCGACGATCCTACGATCCGGTGACGGATCGCATCCGCGGGCCCCGCTCCGCCGGCCCCCGACCGCCCCAGCGCCTGACCGCTCCAGCGGACCGGGCAGCGGCGGCATGGGCGAGCCGTCGGCGCGAGGAGGCGGCGGAGATCAGGCGGCGGACCCGTAGGGTCGGCGGTATGGATACGGAGGATGTGCGGCTCCTGCTGGACGCCGTGGCCTCCGGCACGGTCGGGCCGGACGACGCTCTGGCGCGCCTGGCCGCGGGCCCGCTCGGCGACGGCAGCGGCTGGACCGACCTCGGATACGCCCGTGTCGACACCCACCGCGGACTCCGCACCGGCGACCCGGAAGTCGTCTACGCCGCCGGCAAGACCCCGGCGCAGACGGTCGGCATCGTCGCCGAACTGCGGCGGACCGCTGGCCCCGGCCGTCCGACGCTGGTCACGCGGGCCGACGCCGCCACCGTCACGGCGCTGCGGGCGCGCTGGCCGAACGAGCTCACGACGTCCGCGCAGACACCGGCCGAGGCACCCGGCGGAGCTTTCGCCGCGCTCTCCGCCACGGCCGGCCACACCGCTGCTGCCACCACCGACCACACCGCCGGCCACACCAGCACCACCAACCACACCGCCGCCAATCACCCGGTCGGCCACGCCAGCCACTCAGTCTTCGCTGGTCATGCGGCCGGTATCTCGCAGACCGCGGCCACGGTTGCCATCGGTCCGCTGCCCGCGGCCCGCGGCCGGGTCGTCGTCGTCTGCGCCGGGACGTCGGACGCCCCGGTCGCCGCGGAGGCCGCGCTGACCGCCCGCGCGTCCGGGGTGGGCGTTGAGACGATCATGGACGTGGGGGTCGCCGGGCTGCATCGCGTCCTCGCCGTCCGTGACCGGCTGGCCGAGGCCGACTGCCTGATCGTCATCGCCGGCATGGAGGGAGCCCTGCCGAGTGTGATCGGCGGACTGGTCGGCACACCGGTCGTGGCCGTCCCGACCAGCATCGGTTACGGCGCGTCCTTCGGCGGGCTCACCGCACTGCTCGCCATGCTTACCTCATGCGCTCCCGGCATCGCCGTGTGCAACATAGACAACGGTTTCGGCGCGGGCATCTTCGCCGCCCGTGTCGCCCGCCGTTCGGCAGTGGCCAGCGCCCCCCAGCCACAGCCGTAGGCAGAAACCGTTGTCATGACGACCCTTTCCACCTACGGCTTCCGCGCCTGTAGGTGAAAAACGTTGTCATGACGACGGAAACCACCTACGGCTGACGGCTGGAATCCGTCGGAGGCCATCCATGGCTACGGCCGGCAGCCGTAGGACGTAGGTTGTAGGTGGAAAGCAGCTGTGCGTCGCCGGCGTTGACCGGCGACGCACAGCTGAAAACAATCACAAGAGGGCTGTTGTGACGGCTGTTCTTATCGGTGGCTTCGGTTGATGGCTCTGATGAGGTCGGCCTTGCGCATCGTCGAGCGGCCGGGGATGTCGAGCTCGCGGGCCACCTCGCGCAGGTGTCGCACCGGGGCGTTCTCGTCCACGGCCTCGATGGTCAGCCTGGTCCCGCCCGGGGCCGGGGGCCGCTTCGCCGTCCGATGGCCTGACGGGTGACCTCCTGGCGAGTGGCCTGACGAGCCGGTGTCCCTGCTCGAGGCCGAGGCATGCTTCACCGGCCGCTGGTCCGAAGGGCCGGCGTCGTGCTTCGGCTCCCAGTGGTTGCCGACCTTCTCGTGGGTGCGCCTGAGCGTGGCGAACGCCGTCCGGTGCGCCCGCACCCCCTCGCCGTAGGTCCCGACCGCGCTGTCATGGGTCTCCTTCCAGGTGCGCACCGCCTTGTCGTCGGATCGGGCAACCGTCGAGGGCACGTCCCGCCGCATCTCGTCGATGTTCTTTCCTGTCATGTCCGGTACCGGTCCTCACGTACTCCGTCTTGTTCGGGTTCACTGTCGTGTTCGGGTCCCTTGTTCGGGTTTGTTGTTCGGGTCTGTTGTTCGGGTCCCTGTTGTTCAGGTCCGCTGTCGGTTCGGATGGGTGTTTCGCCCGGATCGCTTCCGGGCTCTCCTGGGGTGTTCGGAACGGGCTCACGCGAGCCGGCGGGGTTCCGTCCGGGCCGCGTCGCGGCCGCGCGCCGGTCAGTGCTCTCGGCGGTGGGAATCCCGACGGGCGGGAATGCGGCGGCCACCGGCACTGCCGCGGCGCAGGCCGGTCCCCCGGTCGACCCGGCGCACCGCATCGCCGCCTTCGGCCCGGTGCCGTTCCTGGCTGATCCGGTCCCTGATCAGATCCAGCGCCCGGTCACGGTCGCCTTCGTCGAGTCCGTGCATGAGACTGTCGAAAACACTCAAGAGTTCTCCCCGGAGCGAAGATTGCGGAAAATGTCCCGATTTTTCTCGTTGCAAGAACTTCTTTGTCCGTCTCCTCTGTCCGTCTCCCTTCGGCTCGGCGATGGGCCGGCGATGGCCGGGGTGCGGTGTGTTCGGCGGTAGACCCGGGGTGCGCCGGGTTTCCCCACCCGGCGGCCGCGGGCGGGATTCGCGCGGTCCCGTGGGCCAGCGGGCGGCTCCGGTCTCGCGGGCGGCCCCGGTCCGCCGTGCCGGGAAGGGGCAGGCGGTGGCAGGCCGAGCCCGTGCGAGCCAGGCCTGGAGCGACGGTAGAACCGGGGGCCGCGCCGACGGCCATGTCGACAGGCCACATGTCGACAGGCCGCGTCGGCGAGCGGGCCAGTTGGCCGACAGCGTCCCCCGCGCCCGGCCCCCGCAGGGAAAGCGCCTCGGATGTATCCGTGGCCGGCCCCGTGACCGGTCAGCGCGACGGCCGGCGTCCCGGGGCGCRTCGCCGCCAGCGGGACCGAGCCCGACGATGTCCAGACCCGGCATCCAGACCCGGCGGAACAGGTGCACACTGGTTCCGCACCGCGCGAACATGCTCAGGGAGCCTTCCCCGGGCAACGCCGTCGAAAACCGCAACGTCGCCGAAAACCGTCACCGAAGACCGTTGTCGAAGACGGCGGGACCGGTGAAAGCCGCCGGCCGGGCAGCGGCCGCGGCAGCGGGCCGTCATACACCGCTCCCGCAGCCTCCCCCGTGGCCCCTTTCGACCGGTATACACGCAACCGAGGGGGATCCGACAAGAACAGAAAAAGCGAGGAGCCGAACGGAAGATGGCTTTCGCCCGGCTCCGGACGGGGTGGCATCCCAAAAGATCGACACTCTGAGTAATAATAGTTTCCCTCGCTATTCTCGGGGAAACTCCGGACGCATGGCCACGTCACCATGCGAACCACTTGCGACTCTGGGTAATAATCAGTGCRCTCCTGATCCTGGACACCCCGGACCGGTCCCCGCGGGGACGCTTCCCGATCGGGACGGGGCCGATCGGGACGGAGCCGATCGGGACGGAGCATCGTGCGTCCAACCATCCCCACCACTGGAGAACCCCTACCTGTGACCAGTCGTGACAGTGGTCGTTACCGGTTGTCCCGCTACCGCCCAGCCGGTGGCCGCGGCCCGGCCGGGACGGTCGTCGCGCTGCGTGCCCTCGGCCTCAGCGACCTGCTGACCGTCCTGCCCGCCCTGCGCGGCCTGCGCCGAGCCCGGCCGGACGCGCGAATCCTGCTTGCCACGCCACGCTGGCTGGAACCGGTGGCGCTGCTGTCCGGGGCGGTCGACGGTGTCGTGGACACACCAAAACTCGGCCCGGTGGCCGTTCAGCGGCCGGCACTGGCGGTGAACCTGCACGGCCGGGGACCGGCCTCGACGCAGGTGCTGCGCGCGACGGCGCCAGCGGAGCTGTGGGCCTTCGACCTGGCGGGCGGGGTGTCCTGGGATCGGGACGAACATCGAGCCGGCAACAGGCAGCACGCCCCGCGTGAACACCACCGCGACCCGCGGGAGCCGCAGGCCGGGGAGGAACGCGAGGTGGCGCGATGGTGCCGGCTGCTGGAGGCACACGGGGTCGCGTGCGATCCAAACGATCTTTCCTTGCCCCGGCCGACCATCCCCCCGGTCGTCGGTGGTGCGATAATCGTGCATCCAGGTGGCGCGCACCCGGTCCGTCGATGGCCGGCGCGGCTGTGGGCTCAGGTGGCGCGGGCACTCGCCACCAGCAGCCACCAGGTGGTCGTGACGGGCGGGCCGGAGGAGACAGAGCTGGCGCGGACGGTGGCGCGGGATGCCGGCCTGCCCCCGGCGGCAGTGCTCGCCGGATCGATCGACCTGCCCGAACTGTGCGCGCTGGTGGCCGCCGGGTCGCTGCTGCTCGCGGCCAACACCGGGATAGGCCACCTCGCGACCGCCTACGGGACGCCGTCCGTACTGCTGTTCGGACCGGTGTCACCGGCCCGGTGGGGACCACCGCCCGACCGCGGCCAACATGTCGCGCTGTGGTCCGGGGAGCGGGGAGCCGCGGACCGGAACGGTTCCGCCGCGACCGGCACCGAGCAGGGCCTCGCCTCGATAACGCCAGCGGACGTCCTGCGCGTGGTGGCCACGTTGCCCGGAGGGCATCCTCCAAGCCCACCCCCCAGCCCGTGAAGGACCGGATTCCACCGGACGTCTTCGGGGTTTCGGGGGTTGGGGACCCGCAGGTGCTGTTGGCCCGCCCTGCGAGTCGTCGACCGGCCCGGGATCTTCAGATCACGCGGATCGGCGCTCGGACGGCCGCCTGTGTCGAGTCAGCGCCCACCGGGCAACAACGCCCACCGGGCAATAATCTGAACGAGTAATCCGAACAAACGATCCGGAAAACTACCCGGCCGATATCCGGACGGGTCTGCCGCGTGTCCACTTCTCGGTCGTGCCGGTGTACCCGCCGGCGCTCACCGCCGGCTTTGCGATCTTTCGGGCGCGTGGGCATTCACCCCGGTGGCCCGGTATTCGCCGGTGGACGTCGGCCGGCTGGCCGGCAGCCCATGGCCACCAGGCCGACGCTCAATTCGCGCCGATCTCCCTGGAAATCGCGTTCGGGCCCTCGTACACACGGTCCGGGATCTTCTCCAGCAGTTGGATGACGCGTTGGTCGGCGCCATGTGACCGGGCGACGGAGAGGATCTTCTCCCGGTTCGCCGGATAGTCCACACCGCCGAGGAACTTCTGTACCTGGATGGGGTTCGTCATGGTGTCATCCCTCACCACGCTCGGCCGGTCAAAACCCGCTGTCGAAGATTTCCACGTGTTTCGGCCGCATCCGGTGCCGGGCACCGGACGGGCCACCAGGCGGGCCACCGGGTGCGCGCCCCGGACACGGGCGTGTCCAGGTGACGGTGCAGCGCGGCTACCGGCTGTGACCCACCGTCGTCGCATGCCGGCGGGACGGCTCTATCCTTCTTGCGTCATCCTTCACGTTCCATCATGTTCCTTCATGTTCCTTGCATCAGCCTTCTCGCCTCCCACCCGCCGTCCCGCCGTCCCGTCCGCGCTGTCCGCGCTGTCCGCGCTGTCCGCGCTGTCCGCGCTGTCCGCTGATCATTCCGCGTGGCTCGAGCGTCCCGCTCGAACCCGACCCGCCGTTCGGGGCCGACCTGCTGATGACCGACGCCAGACCACCCTCCGCCCACCCCCGGTCCGCCCAGCCCGCCGGGCCGGATCCCGCCGCCGGGCAGGTACGGCTCGGATGGCTCGACCTGTCCAGTGGGGCGAGCGGGGACATGCTGCTCGGCGCCCTGATCGGCGCGCTCGCCGGGATGGGCCGGCCCACCGGGGTCATCGGCGAGGCCGTCGACGCGCTGGGGCTTCCCGTCCGGCTGGATGTCAGCAGCACGTCCAGGGCGGGACTGGCGGCCACTCGCGTCCATGTGATCACTGATAGTGATATCGCCGAAACCGGCGGGGGCGACGGGACCATCGCGGCCGCCCCCGTCGCCGGACCTGGCACGCATAAAGATCATCATGGGCATCGCCATCATCACGGCCCTGGCGGCGACGGCCGGCCCGGCGGGCAGGGAGACGGGCAGCCTCGCCGCACCTGGCCGGACGTCCGCCGGCTGCTGACCCGGGCACCACTGGCCGACACGGTCCGCGAACACGCGCTGGCCACCTTCGCCGCGCTGGCCGAAGCCGAGGCGGCCGTCCACGGCATCCCCGCCGACGAGGTGCACTTCCACGAGGTCGGGGCGCTCGACGCGCTCGCCGACGTGGTCGGCGCCTGCGCCGGGATCGCCGCGCTCGGCCTCGACCAGCTCGTCGTGTCCGCGGTGGCGCTCGGCGGTGGATCGGCCCGTACCGAGCACGGCGTCCTGCCGATACCCGGCCCGGCCGTGCTGGAGCTGCTGCGGGCCGCTGGGCTGCCCGGCCACGGCGGGCCGGTGGACGTGGAACTGTGCACGCCGACCGGGGCGGCGCTCGTGGCCGCCCATGCGGACGCGTCCGGCCCGCTCCCTCCGATGCGGGTGTGCGCGATCGGGGTCGGCGCCGGCCGACGCGACATCCCGGGCCGGCCCAACATCGTCCGACTGGTCGTGGGGTGTGCCCCGCGCCCAGGCCCGCTGATCTCGGTGCCGGCGACCGGCGGCCGCGCGTCCCTTCCCCACGCTCCTCTTGCCCGCGCCCCCCGGCTCCCCCACGCCTCCCAGGCGCCGGACAGCTTCGCGCCGGATGTCGCGGTGGACGCTCCCGTCCCGGATGCCGCCACGCTGGAGGCTCCCGGCGCGGGCGTTCCCGGCGCGGTCGACGAACTGCTCATCGAGACCAACGTCGACGATCTCGACCCACGCGCCTGGCCGGAGATCATGGCCGCGCTCCTGGCTGCGGGCGCCCGTGACGTCTGGCTGACGCCGATACTGATGAAGAAGGGCCGTCCGGCGCACACCCTGTCGGTGCTCGTCCGAGCCCCGCACGCCGACGCCGTCCGGCGGCTGGTCTTCCTGCACACCCCCACCCTCGGTCTGCGCGAGACAACGGTGCGCAAGCGGGCCCTGGACCGAGCCTTCCGCACCGTGGACGTGGGCGGCGAAACCATCGCCGTGAAGATCGGCATGCTTGCCGGCGGCCGGGCCGTCACCGCCCAGCCCGAATGGGACGACGTGCGGCGGGCCGCCATCCGGCTGGGGCAGCCGACCCGCCGGGTCCTGGCGGCGGCGGCCGCGGCCGCGCTGAACACCGACGGAGCGCCCCTTCCCACGGCCGGCCGCGACGGCGGCAGCGGCACCGACCTCAGGGATGACACCGCCACCACGGACAACGCCCACACCGCGAGCAACGTCCACATCATGAGCAACACCAACAGAACGGGTAAAACCGGCATGGCGGACGACGCCGGCACCGGTGACGACAGCACGCAGACCGGCATGCCATCCTGAGCCGCGTCCAGCGGGCATCGACCGGCGTGGACGATGGGAGATCGACCGGACGGGCTCCCACCGGGCGTGCCGCCGGCGTCCGGAGGTACCCGCGACCCAATCGGGCAACCGAACCGGCCGATATGTCAAGGTAGTGGGATTTGGACGTAGTGYACCGTGGACGCGAACCGATTGCAGGGGGAGTGACAGTCGATGTCACCGTCATCGTCCCGCTCCTACCCTCCGCCGGATCCGGTCGAGTCGGGCAACGAGACCTCGAACGGGACCTCATACACCAGGGAGACCTCGTACACCGTGCAGCCACGGCAGGAGCCCGGGCGACGGGCCGGCACTACCGGGGATCCGCAGTTGATGAACGGCYGCACGCCGCCGCGCACCGGTGTGAACGGCTCCCCCGGCACCGGGCCGGCCGGGCCGCCGCCGGTACCACCGCCACCGTCACCGTCACCGTCCCGGGCAACGCCGCCGCCCGTCGCGCCACCTGGCGGCGAACGCGGTTTCGACCCGCTCACCAGCGCGTGGCCGGAGGTGGCCTACCGGTCGTCCTCGTCCTGGCGCTCCCCCGGCCCGAGCAGACCGGCGTCGGACGGTGTACCCGGCGGTTTCGCCGTGGTGGACAGGTACACCGCGACGGACGACGTCGCTGCGGGCCCGAGCGCGGCCGGCGGCGGCACAGCGGGCAGGCCCCCGGCTGACAGGCCCGTGGTCGGCGGCACCGGGCCCCGGGATGCCGGTGGGGACGCTGCCGGCTCGTGGTCCCGGCCGTCCACCAATCCGCTGGTCGACCCGTGGGGGCCGCAGCTCGGCGGCGGTCCGCGGCCGGCGCCGCCGACGTCCCCCATCTCCGCGTCCACGCCGTCTGCCCCGTCCACGCCGTCCCCGATGTCCGCACGGTCGCTGTCCACACCGTCCACGCCGTCCGTGTCCACAGCGCCGTCCGCGTCCACAGCGCCGTCCGCGTCCACGGTGTCCCTGCCGCCCTCGGGCCTACCGCCGTCGAGCGCACCCGGCGTGTCCGTGAGCGGGCTGACGCAGGACATCACCGGTACGGGTGCTGCCGGCGCCGGAACCCCGCCGGTCCCGAACGCACCGGCGCCGACCGCGGCAGCCTTGAACGCACCGGTCGCGAACGGCCGGCCCTGGCCCGAACYACCGACCTACGATCCGTTGTTCGACCAGGACACGTTCACCAGCGTGCCGCCCCCGTCCGCCGACCGTCGCACGCGCGCTGTCCCCTTCCGGCACGAGGAACGTCCCGGGGAGGCCCGGCGCCCTCCCGAGCCACCGGACGTCGGTCACAACCATGCCGCCCCGCTCCCCGGCCAGAACCACCCGGAGCAGGACCAACGAGGGCAGGAACAGGGGCCCCGGGGACGAGGGCAGCAGGACCGGGACCAGCCGCCGCACACGCCGGCGTCCACGCAGCACCCGGCGGCCGTAGCGCCACCGCCTCCAGCGGCCGAACCGCCGTCGGGACCGTCCACCGCGCCGTTCCCGACAGCGCCCGGTGGGGATCCGCTGTTCCCGGACGACGAGCGCCCGCGCGGCGGGCACCAGCCCGAGCCCGGCCTGCCGTTCCCCGGTCCGGCCGGAACGGCTTTCCCATACCCCGACAGTCCTTATCCGAGCACCGAGTATCCGGCGCCGGCCCCCGGCCCCCGGCCAGCGGCCAGCGGCCAGCAGAACAGCCGACGGCCATCCGACAACAATTTTCACGTTACTGGCGGCTCCGCGGGGAGAAACAGCCAGCGGCCGCCCGACAACGACTTCCAGGTGACCGGAGTCCCCGCGGAGCGGAACAACCGAGAGAGCCCCGACAGCGATTCACGCGCACCGGGTCCGGAGTTCGGTCCGACTGCCACCGGAAATCCTGGAAGTTCCGGAAATCCTGGAAGTTCCGGAAATCCTGGAAGTTCCGGAAATCTCAGAGAATCCGGAGAACCGAAACGGCCGGCAACGGACGACGGTACGTCCGGCCGGCTCATGACCAGTGCGCTGCTGCCGGCCCGGCCGGCTGTCCCCACCCGGGGCTGGCGCAGAATTCTCTTCAAGGTTTCCGGCGGAAGAGTCAACCCGGGGCCCTCCGCCGACGAGGCCCGCCACCGCCTGCTGGTAGAGCACATCGGCACGCCCCTGAACGACTGCCACCGGATCGCGGTCATGTCCCTGAAGGGCGGCGTCGGCAAGACGACCACCACGGTGGGGCTGGGCTCGACCCTGGCCAGCCTGCGCGGAGACCGGATCGTGGCGATCGACGCGAATCCCGACCGCGGGACGCTCGGGGCCAAGGTGCCGCGGACATCCGAGAACACCGTCCGGGACCTGCTCGACAATGCCGACTCGGTGAGCCGTTACGTGGACGTGCGCAGGTATCTGTCGCAGGCCGCCAGCCGGTTGGAGGTACTCGCCTCCGCCAACGCCCCGGAGCTGTCCCAGGCGTTCACGGACACCGACTACATCGCCGTCGACGGCATTCTGGAACGCTACCACTCGATCCTGCTGACCGACTGTGGCACCGGAATGCTGCACAGCGCCATGCCCGCCATCCTGGGACTCGCCGACACGCTGGTGATCGTGAGYAGTTCCAGCGCGGACGGCGGTGCCTCCGCCAGCGCCACCCTGGACTGGTTGGACGCGCACGGGTACACCGCGCAGGTGAAGAACGCGGTGACGGTCATCTCGACTTTCCCGGTGAACCGGGAGTCGGTCGATCTGGACGCACTCGAACAGCATTTCGCCGCCCGCACTCGCCGAGTCGTCCGGGTACCTTACGACCCGCACCTGGCGGTCGGCGGAAACATCATTCTGGAGGAGATGCGGAAAGCGACCAGGAAGGCTTTTCTGGAAATCGCCGGCGCGGTCGCCGAACGATTCGGGCTGGAAAGCCGAAAACCGCCCGGCCAGGCTCCCGGGGCTCCCGCTGCTTCCAGGATTCCCGCCCGACCGCTGGAACCGGTCGAGGAGGTCCGGCAGCAGATCCGGTAGGGACCGGCCAGCCCGCGGCGCCGGTCGGATGGCGGCCGGCCCGCACGCTTCCGGCAGGCCGCGGCCTGCCCGAGCGTGTCCGGTGCGCTCAGCGGGTGATGGCCGCCGTCAGCGTGCGGACACCGGGCCGGCGCAACTGGTTGGCCACCGTGGTCTGGCCAGCCACGATCCGTCCGAACAGGCCGAAGCCACCCGGGACGGCGGCCAGGAACGTGTACAGCAGGCCGGGATGGCGGACGAAGACCGCCTGCACCTCACGACCGGCGTCCATCTCGGGGCCGAGGACCGCCTCCACCTGGCGGGGGTAGTCGTCCAGCGCGCGCGGCTCGCCGGCGGCGACCCGCGCGGCCGCCTCCCCGGCCAGCCGTCCCGAACGCAGCGCGAAAGAGATCCCCTCCCTCGTCCACGGGTCGAGCAGGCCGGCCGCGTCCCCGGCGACCAGCACCCGGCCGCGGCGCAGCGGCGAGCCCGCGGCCCGCACCCGCGTGAGATGCCCGGAGTCGTGCAGCGGCGTCACGCCGTCCAGGCCGAGCCTGCGCACCATGTCGGCGTAGTAGGAGCGCAGGGCGCCGCCGTCGTCCCGTGAGCCGATCACACCGACGGTGAGGATCTCGCCCTTCGGGAACAGCCAGGCGTACGAGCCGGGCACCGGGCCCAGGTCGATCAGCATCCGGCCGGCCCAGCGACGCGCCATGGCGGCGTCGACCGGGAACTCGCCCTCCAGGCCGACGTCGACCTGGTCGAGACGGACCCCGACGTAGGCACCGACCCGCCCGGACGTGCCGTCAGCGCCGACGACGACCCGCGCGACGACGTCCGGGCCACCGCGCACCGCCACCACCACATGATCGTCTATGGCATGATCGTCTATGGCGTGACTGTCCGTGATGTGACCATCCGCGACGCGGCCGGCCGCGATGTCACGGCCGGCGCCGGCGTCGTGTTCACGTATTCCCGTGACGTGGGTGCCGGTCCGGATGACCGCCCCGGCGGCGCGGGCCGACTCGACCAGCGCCTGGTCGAACTCCGCGCGCATCACCATGGACAGCATCGGCCGGCCCGGCCGCCGGCGGGTGCGCGTCAGCCGACCGTCGATGGCGATCGTGAGCTGGTCGACACTCGCGCGGGTCAGCCGCGACGGATCGACACCGGCATGATCGACCGACAGGCCGACCAGGCCGCCGCCGCAGGTCTTGTACCTGGGCAACTCGGCGCGTTCGAGCAGGCACACGGTGGCGCCGGCCCGGGCCGCCGCGCGGGCCGCGCTGGCCCCCGCCGGACCGGCGCCGACGACGACCACGTCGAACATGCCACCGACCGGCTCCGACCGATCGGTGGCGGTGGCGGTGGCGGTGGCGGTGGCGGTGGCGGTGGCGGTGGCGGTGGCGGTGGCGGTGGCGGTGCGATCATGATCGTCCCGTGACGCTGGCGGCCGGGCCCCATCAGCCACCGGCCGGTCAGGTGGGTCGGACGCACTGGGCGCGCCGGAGGCGCCTGGCGCGCCGGGCAGGTCGTCGGGCGGGCTGGGTGGCATCAGCGCAGGGTGAGGGTCCGGCCGACCACACCGGCGCGTACCCGGCGTTCCAGCGGGGTGAGCGGGGTGCGGTTGGCAATCGCGTTTTCCAGTTGGTCACGCAGCGTCGCGGCAGCTTCCTCGCAGCTCGCCGCGTCGGCGTCCGGCGCCAGATCCCACACCGGAACGACCAGGCCGTCCACCCGAAGCGAACCGACAAAACGGGATCCGTCGCCCACGGTAAGACTGTTGGCCGCCGCGAGCCGGGTGAGGGCGTCCAGCAGTGGCTCCTCGTCGTACGGCTGGACCCAGCGCAGATGTGCCCGCTCCCCCGGACGGCACCAGTAGGCCGCGTCCACCGAGGTCAGCCGGGCTGTCGGGACCACGGCTGCGTTCGCCCGCTCCAGCAGGGCCACGACCTGCGGATCCGGGCTGCCACCGTCCTCCGACGGCGGGAGCCACCAGGTGAACCCGGAGTGGACGGTGATGTCCAACGGCGCGGGATCCAGCAGGTCCGCCAGGGTCGGAGCGGCCCGGCTGCCGTCCCCACGCGCGCTTCCCGCCGCGGCGGGCCGCGGGATGACGGGCGTGCCGGGATCGGCGTCAAGAGCTTCGAGCAACGCCCGGGCGATATCCGCGCCCGCGTCGTCGCTGGCGATACCGGTCTGCATCGCCAGCAGGATCTCACCGTTGTCCCGGACAAGCGCGGGCACGGCCTGCGGCAGCATCGTGCCGAGCATGATGGAACGGCCGGCGTGCTCAGGGTGCTCCTGAAGGTGACCGGCGGCCAGCGTCAGCGGGGCGGTCGCGCTGGGCACCAGCTCACGCAGAGCCACCAGATCCGGCTCGTCGACCCGGCCGGCGAAGGGCCGCAGAACGGGTGCGGGCCGCCGCCGCACACCGTGGCACGCCTTGTAGCGGCGCCCCGACCCGCACGGGCACGGGGACCGCGGCCCAACGGCCGGGAACTCCCCCGGCTCCGGCCAGGCGGCGGCCGATCCCGCACCGGTCCCGAACGCCGCGCCACCGGCGGGCAGGCCGATGGTGGCGGCACCGGACGCGGCGGACGACGGCACAGGGACACGGACGGTCTGTCGGCGGGCGATCGCGTACTCCTCGGGTTCGGCGGGGCGGCGCCCTGACGGCGGGTACGGGCCAAGGCTAGTACCCGCGTCCGACGCTCCCGGGCATCGGCACGAAGCGCCGGCAGCCCGAACGGGACAGGCCGGGCCGGACCGGGACGGCCACGCGGTGGGCGGTTCTCGAGGGAGCGGCAGCGATCATAAAACGGCCAGGTGGTCACCGATAGGCTCGGGGCGGCAGAGCGTTGGGAAGCGACGGCGCGGCGAGAGAGAGGCTGCATGAGCATCGACCAGCACGAGCTCTTCGGCGACGCAGCGGCGGTCACCCGGCGGATTGGAGTGGTGACGTTCCCGGGTTCGCTCGACGACCGGGACGCCGCCCGCGCGGTCCGTCTCGGCGGCGGCGAGGCCGTCCCGCTCTGGCACGGCGACACCGACCTGTCCGGGCTGGACGCGGTCGTCCTGCCCGGCGGGTTCTCCTACGGCGACTATCTTCGCGCCGGTGCGATCGCGCGCTTCTCCCCGATCATCGGCGCGGTCGTGGACGCGGCCCGCGACGGGCTGCCCGTCCTCGGCATCTGCAACGGATTCCAGGTGCTGTGCGAAGCCGGGCTGCTGCCCGGGGCGCTCACCCGCAACGCCGGCCTGCACTTCGTCTGCCGGGACCAGTCGCTGCGGGTGGAGAACACCGCCACCGTGTGGACGTCGGACTACACCGCCGGCGACGAGGTGGTTATCCCCGTCAAGCACGGCGAGGGCCGCTACGTGGCCAGCCCGGAGACACTCGCCGAGCTCGAGGGCGAGGGCCGGATCGTCGTCCGCTATCTCGGCGGGAACCCGAACGGCTCGGTCGCCGACATAGCCGGCATCTGTAACGCGCAGCGCACGGTCGTCGGGCTGATGCCACATCCCGAACACGCCGTCGAACTCCTGACCGGCCCCGGCTCGGACGGCCTGGCCATGTTCCGCTCGGTTCTCTCCCACCGGCCCCTCCTGCACCAGCCCGCCGCGGCGACCGACTGACCGGCCGGCGGCCAGGCCGGAGCCGGTCAGACCAGCCGGGCCGAGACAGCCGGGCCAGGGTGGCAACGCGTCAGGTGAGCAACGCCTCGGCAAACCGGCGGAGCCAGACCTCGAACGGATCGTTGCCGGCGGTTATGCGCAGGACGACCTGGTCGGCACCGGCGGCGTGGTATTCACGGACGCGGGTGACGATCGTGTCAAGGCTCCCCCACGCGGTCACCGCGTCGACGAGCCTGTCGTCGACGTCCGCGATCTGTTCCTCCGTGAATCCCTGCCGGAGGAAGTTGCGCCGGTAGCCGGGAACGGTGCCGAGGAACCGCAGCGGTTCGGCGGCCGCGGCCCGTGCGGCGGTGGGATCCGTCTCGGGCACGACCGACAGCAGCACCGCCAGCGCCGAGTCCGCGCCGAGCGTCGCCCGCGCCCCCTCGACGTACTCCGGGGTGACCAGGAAGGGGTAGGCACCCGCGGCACGGTCGCGGGCGAGGGCGAGGACCGCCGGGCCGAGCGCGGCAAGCACTCGTGCGGCCGCGGGTACCACCGGGGCTTCGGTGTYGAGGTCGTCGAGGTAGGAATTGAGCGTTTGCAGCGGCCGGGCACCGTGTGCGCCACCGAGGCCGACGACGAACCTGCCGGGCGATGATTTCTCGAGGTCCGCATGTGCCTGCGCCACCTCGCGCGCCGGCACCACGTCCACCGAGAGAATGCCGCTGGCCACCTGAATATGCTCCGTCGCGCGCACGACGCGGCCGATGACAGGCAGGTTGTTGCCCTGGCCGCCAGGCAGCCACAACGTCGAGTAGCCGAGGGCTTCCGCCTCCCGCGCGATGTCGATCTCGGCGTCGGGATGATCCGCCGAAAGTCCAGAAGCCGCGATACCAACAGGTCCAAGAGTCACCATAGCCCGCACAACCCCTCGGCCGGACGTTCCTGTTCCGCCTTCACCAGGCCCTTCAGCGGATCCTTTTCAAGATCTTTTCGTCAGGCTACACCGATAACGAGATCAAGGACGCCTGAGCCGGAGCAAACGCCTGCAGCGCTCGGCCGCCCACCGGACGACACCGGAGGTTCCAACAGGAAACGAATATGTCCATTTTATCCGCTGTCCCACCCGACCCCACTTGGACACCGCGGGCTGGGACCTCGATGATCGGACACCAGTTGGGACTTCGACGTGCCTGCCCTGTCGGCGGTCACCAACGGGTCAGCTTCTCGTCGTCTCCTCGAAGTGCATCGCCACCAGGAGTGACTACATAGCCGTTCTCTTCCAGGACCCGGATCGCATCTTCCGGGGCATCGCGGACCAGCGCCGCGATCTGGCGATGACGCCAGCGGACGCGGCCGGCCGAGATGGCGGCGCGCCAGCCCGGTTGTGCGTCGACCCCGCACTCACAGATCAGGAACTCGATGAAGTCCTCCAGGCACGGCCGCATYCGCGCTCCTCCGACCGGCAGATGCAGCGACGACAGGCTGCGAGGTGCCTTGACACCTGTGTCTGCGAGGAACGCGCTGAAAGCACCTCGCTCGGCGTGGAGCTGCCAGTGTGCGCTGGGCGAGCGATACGAGTCCTTGACGAAGTCAAGCCGGATCAGCGGCTCCCTGTGAAGATCGGATGTGAGGACGAACCGGGAGGACTGAATCGCCAGATAGCGGCCCTGATGGTCGACCTCGCAATGGAAGGAGATCCGTAACGAGCCGAGGACCCTCTGATTCGCATAGAGCTGGACGAGCTCCGGCTCCAGGTCGGCCCCTGCTGGCCGTATCACRAACCGTGTTCCCTGTTCGACGGCCTTCACCACATGGTTACCGGGCAGTGTGGCTTCCAGGAGCTCCTGCACCTCGGCGGCGAACTCGCAAGCCTTCGCCGACAGGAACGTGCTCATAGGGTTACATCATGCACCAAGCAGAAAGTCGATCTCCTCCAGCTCGATTACGGTCGCGAACTCGTCGCCCGCGAGGTCGTAGGCGTCACGCCGCGCGCGAAGCTCCTCGGCGGTGAGGCCGATCCGCTCCAGGATCACACGCCGACGCTCCTCCAGCTCCTCCCTGGTGGGCCTGATCACGTTCGACCGCATGGCACCCTCCTCCTGGCTTACAGCCAAAGTAAGCCACACAGGTCCGACGTTTTCGCGCAACCTTGAAAAGAGAGATCCTTCCAGCCACATGTTGCCRCTCCTCACTGGCCTTCAGAGGATTCGGCGATCGGGACGACCCRCTGCCGGCAGAGCCGCTGTCCTCCTTCCGTTGCGCGAGAGCGCTGGATAGCGCCGCTCATGCCGCCTCACCGTTCGGTGAGGCACTCCCGGTCTGACCCGCTCGCGCGGTGCCGGGTTCCCGCTTCACGGGCACCTGCCGCGCGAGCGCGGTCTTACGGTCGCCTCCACGGGCGTTTTGCGTCTCCGATGTACTGGCGGCGACGAGTTGACGCAGGTTGATCGCGGCGTTGTGGTCGCGGTCGGCTACTAGGGCGTGTATCGAAAGCGCCGGTCACAGCCACCCGTTGCTCTGAGGCAGGGGTAAACCGCTACTTCAGCGGTGGATGTGGCGAGTACGGTGTGGCTGTGGCCGGTGATCGCGTGCAGCGGCGGTCACGGAGACAGACGCGCGGACGCGAAGGAGCGAATGGTGCCAGGCGCTGTACTGCGAGGGGTGACTCTGGACTGTGCCGACCCGCAGACGCTGGCGGGCTTCTACGGTGCACTGACCGGGATGCGCGAACTCTTCAGTACGGACGAGTTCGTCGCTCTGACGGACGACTCCGGCTGTGATCTGGGATTCCAGAGGGTTGACGGATACCGGGCTCCGCAGTGGCCGGGTCAGGACGTGCCACAACAGTTCCACCTGGATTTCCGCGCTGACGACCTCGATGCGATGGAAGAGCTGGCCCTGGAACTCGGCGCGGCCAAACC
>NZ_MOME01000037.1:0-6029 GCF_001983005.1 Protofrankia sp. BMG5.30
TCGACGCGATGGCAATCACGTTTAGTGACCGCTGGCCGTCCGCTGAGACCTACTGATCAAATCCGCCGGAAACACTGATCACGAGACACTCCCCGCACGATCGGCTGGGGCTGGGGCAGATGCAGGCGGATTGGCGTGGGAGCCGTTGGGGAACGGGGCACGGGATGCGGGCGGCGGTGATGTCATGGGCTGGGTTGCCATGGGTCGGCGGCGCTGTCACGGGCTGGCGGCACTGGTTGGCCAGGGGTGTTCGACTGAGGGTCTCCGGCTGGGAGGAGAGCTACTGTCGGTTATTGGAGTCGTGTCTCACGGGGGAGGTGGGGAGGGATGCCGGTGGGTACGGCTACAGGGCGGTTGGCGGCGTTGGCTGGTATCCCGCTCGCCTCCCGGCATGTGCGGGGCAGTTTCGGGCCGGCGACACTGTGGCTCGCCGGGGCCCGCACGGTGCTGGACCTCGACGACGGCGGCAGCCCTCCACTGCGTCTGACCTGGACGGATGAACCCGGTCAGGCAACGGAGGAAGCGGGCCGGGCGGCGGTGGGCCGGCAGGTCGCGCAGCTGCTGCGCACCAGCGGCACAGCCGTGTTCGCCCGCCCCGACCTGCTGCGGCTCGCCCGCCGCAGAAAGATCACCGACCCGCCGGCGGATGCACCGTCCACACCGCGATCCGTGCAGGCGATCACGTTCTGCGACGGCATCCGTCTCGAGATCACCTCGTGGTCGGAGCCCGCGGTCGAGAGCCGTGTTCCGCGGAACACAACCCCCGCGGCTGGGACCCACGTTCCGCGGAACACAGCCCCCGCGACGTCAACGGCTCCTGGCGAGACTCCCGCCCCGGAGGCCGGAGGCGAAACCGAGCGCGATCCCCGAACAGCCCCAGCGGTTCCCCCAGCAGTTCCAGGTGACGCACCGGCGGCTCCCGCCCACACCCTCACGCCGGCTCCAGCCCCGACCCCGTCCCCGTCCCCGTCTTCAGCTTCGGCGTCAACGACGGGAAGGTCTACGGTCCACGATCCGGATCGTGACGCTCACGATGCCCACACGACCGGCTTCGGGGCGTGGGCCGGGACGCGGGCCGTTGTCCTGTCCACGGCACAGGCGCACGACCTCGCGGATCTTCTGGAGGCGTGGGCAGCCCTGCCACCCGCGTGACGGTGGCGTACCCGACGACCGACCGGAGCATGCCGTTCCTCGACATCTACTTCACCCCCTGGCTGTTGACACCGCGTAGCAGGACGTCGACCCAGTCGACCCTGGCGACGGCGACAAGACGCGCGAAACGTTCGGYCTCGTCCCGGGCCTGCTGTTCGTTCAGCCCCAGCTCCCGCCGGCAGGCCGAGACGATGTCGCCCTTTCCGCCGTGCGCGACATCGACAATCAGGCTCAGCAGCCGGACGACGGCGGCGTCACAAACCGAGCCATGGGCGGTTCCCGGCCCGCGGGTGATTTCCGGCAACTGCCCGGACCCCGCGCTGACGAGCGCAGATGCCCGAGGCACCATCGGCCGGTTTTTCGGACGGCGCCCCGGACAAGGCCCTGGATCATCCCGCCGGCCCTGCACACCGCGCGCCCGCCGCCGCCCATGACCAGAGCCGGCAGCGACGCCAACCGCGACGTCAGCGGCATTCCCGGCCCCGATGACGGCACCTGTCCCGATGACGATGCCGGCACCACCGCCGGTGCCGGTGCTGATAGGGGTGTGTGGTACGAGCTCGGCGATGATTGTTTCCCGTGCGGTGTAGGCATCCGTCTCGGCCACGCAGGCGTCCTCGAAGGACGGAACATGCTCGCTGGTACATCCGTCCGGGCCGGTTTCACCGCGTGTTTCGGTGGGCCGTTCGGCGAGCGGAAGGGCAACGGCCCGTGTGTAGAAATCGGGGTTGTGCCGGCGCAGCAGCGCGAGTGAGCGCCGCAGCCGCTCGTCGACCTCCTGCTCGGTGAGACCAAACCTGAGCTGCATCTTCGGCAGCGAAAACGGGTCGGTGACCCCGTCCCGGAGACCGAGCAGGAAGTGGATGACAATGTTCTGGCCGATGGGGTCGGCGCGCAGCGGCGCGGCCCATTCCGCGGTGCTGATCGCTACTTCCGGACGGGTCGGCAGGCCGCGTTCGGYGGCCGATTCCCGGCGTACGGTCGGCACGATCCGCCCGGCCGTGGGGAAGTGGACGAACTGCGCCCACACCGCCCGCAGCCAGCCCGGCGGCTCCGGTGAGATTCCCCTGGGGAAGGCGGGGTCGCACAGCATGGCRCCGTAAACGGCGGCCTCCTGCCATTCGGCCTCGGGCGTCACAAGATGGTCACGGACCACGATCAGCTCGCGGACTTCCTGGCCGGCGTTCGAGCCGCCGGCGATCGTCGGTACGTTGCCCACAAGAGCGGCACGTATCCGGTCGAAACCGTCCATGAACCGGGGCGTCCACAGGTCCGTGCAACGCGGGCAGAGCGGGCCGGGTATCGAGTGGGCGGCGTCGAACATGGGTGGCCGGTCGGGACGGCAGGCGCACGTCCCCGGCTTGGCCCGGTGGACATCGCGGACGATCACCGCCCACAGCGCCGGACCCACCAGCTCGCGGAAGGCCATGAACGCGACCTCGGCGTTCTCATCCGCGATGTCGGCAAGTGTCAGGGCAGTCATCGGTCCTCCTGCGAAGGGCATGCCAAACCACGGGTAGTGATCCAGCAACAGGGCGACGCCACAAAGGCGCCATGGCGCTCGGATGCTCCGAGCGCTTCACAGGGGACCGGGACCGCGAAGATCCTGGTCATCGGCCACACGCCGCGCGTAGTGGCCGGTCAGCAACGTACTTGGGCCAGGCAGATCCTGTCAACAACCACGCATTCCGGGCAGACCGTCCCAGCGTCCCGCCCCACGAACCGCCGCCTGCCGCCCCAAGACCCGCCCCCCCGACAGCACCCGACTCGGCGACACCCGACTCGGCGACACCCGGCTCGGCGACGCCCGCCTTGGCGGCGTCCAGTCCCGCACCATCCGACGCAGCGCCGGCCAGCGCCAGCGCCGAACCCCCGCATCTGATCGTCACCCGAGCTCCCTCCGCGCGTCAGAGCCGCGAGCGACACAGGAGGTGCACGATCGCGTCGCCTTCGGCCCTGCCTCTGACCGCCCTCCCGCTGGAGAACAGATCAGATTAGGGGATGCTCTGTCACGGCTCGCGGCAGGGTACTCACGACAGACCCGACCAATCCTCTACGCATCGAAACAGGCGCTAAGAGTGACAAATCAAACTATTCCAGATCATCCAGGATGCGCAGGCGCCATCCCCTCCCCCGAGCCGTAGGTAGAAACCGCTGTGGCAACGACGGTTTCCACCTACGGATGCGGAACCCGTAGGTGGAAACCGTCACGATAACAACCGAAACCACCTACGCCGCCATGGCGACGGACACGGCCGAGCGAGTGCCCCGACAGCCCGCGGGATGCGCTCAGGCGGGCGTCGCGTCCGCTTCCAAAACGGCTGGGCGGCGCTGGTGCGGGATGGCCAGCGCCGCGATCGCGGCCAGCGCGGCGGCCACCGCGCAGATGGCGAACAGCTCTCGGTAGCCGGTGAGCGAGGGTAGCTCGTGCCCGCCGAGGGAGACGGTCTCCGCGACCAGGATGGCGCCGCCGACAGCACTGGCCAGCGAGCTGCCGATAGCCCTGAACAGGGTGTTCAGACCGTTGGCCGCGGCGATCTCCGACGGTGGCGTGTGGGCGTTGATGAGCGACGGCATGGCCGCGTAGCCGATGCCGGTGCCAACGCCTATCACGGTCGCGCCGAGGATGACCTGCCACAGCGCCCCGGCCACGGCGATCCGCATGGCCCAGCCGAGGGCGACGATGACGGCTCCGAGCGCGAGGGTTCTTCCGGCGCCGTGCAGCGCCACCAGCCGTGCCGACACGGGCGCGAAAAACAGCATGCACAGGCCGCCGGGCAGCAGCGTCAGGCCGCCGACGACCATCGAGGAGCCGAAGCCGTAGCCGCTCGCCTCGGGCGCCTGGACATAGGACGCCGTTCCGATCATGGACGCGAACAGCGCGAAGCCGAACAGCACCGACGCGAGGTTGGTCAGGATCAGGGGGCGCCGGCGTAGGGAGAGCACGTCGACGAGGGGTTCGCGGGTACGCAGCTCGAACCGGTACAACGCGACCAGCAGCACGACCGCGAGCGCCAGCAGGCCGATCACCCGGGCGGAGCCCCAGCCCCAGTTGGCAGTTTCGGCGAGCGGCAGCATCAGTGCTGTCAGGCCCGCGCTCAGCAGCAGGGCGCCGACCAGGTCGACCCGGCCGCCGGTGCGGTTCGGCGCCTCGGGCACGACGGCCAGCACGCCGGCGAACGCCAGCACGCCGCCGATGCCGGTCACCCAGAACAGGATGTGGAAGTCGGCGTGGTCAGCGATGAGCCCGGCCATCGGCAGGCCCAGGGCGGCGCCGACGCCCATCATCGCGCTGATCATCGCAATGCCCGTGCCGGCACGTTCGCGAGGCAGGAGCGACGCGAGCAGGCTGATACCGAGAGGGATGGCGGCAGTCCCCAGCCCCTGGACGACCCGACCAATGATCAACAGAGCTATATTGCTGGTCACGGCGTCGATCAGCGAACCGGCGGCGAGCGCGGCGAGCGCGATCAGCAGCATCCGTCGTTTGCCGAACATGTCGCCGAGCCGGCCGAACAGCGGCACCGCGACAGCGGCGACGAGCAGCGTGGAGGTCAGCAGCCACTCGACGTTGCTGGCCGTGGTGCCCAGTTCCGCTGGCAGTATCGGCAGCACCGGCACCAGAATGCCCTGCGACATCGACACCATCAGCGCACCGAGGCCGACGACGAGGAGCACCAGCGTGGGGCGGGCGAGCGACGGCGCGGGGGTGTGGAGCTCCGCCCCGGTCGGGCGGCTGGTCGCCGCGGTGGACAGATCAGCCATGTGCGGTCCTTCGGTCCATGTCCAGGAGGTCGTCGTCGGCGGCGCTCTGGTGGGCGGGCCGACCCGTGCCAGCCCGCGCCAGACGCTTACCGGAAGATTTTCCTCCGGTTACGCTAGCACAACCGGAGGAAGCTCCTCCGCATGCGGCTGATTGCTGCCGGCTACCTCCGCATGCCTCCGCCGTCGCCGTCGCCGTCCAGAAGGAGAGCCACCCGACATGACAGCCCAGCCCCGGGCTCACCTGCGGGCAGACGCCCGGCGCAACCGCGCCCAGATCATCACCACTGCCACGCGGGCGTTCGTCGACAACGGGCCTGACGTGCCGCTGGAGGAGATCGCCCGGCTGGCCGGCGTCGGTATCGGGACGCTCTACCGGAACTTCCCCGACCGCGAGGCGCTGATCCTGGCGGTCGTCCAGACCAGCATGGGCGTCATGCTGACCAAGGCCCGCGAGGCCAGGGCCGAGCACGAGCATGCCTGGGACGCCCTCGCGCGCACCCTGAGCACATCCCGCGAACTCAGCCTCACCCTGCGCGTCCAACGCCTGTTCTCACCGGCAACCGTCGCGGCACTCAGCGCCGACCCGACGATCCGGCAGATCCGCAACGAACTCATCAAGGTGATCGACGACCTGGTGCAAGCCGCCCAGCGAGAGGGCTCAATGCGCCCGGACGTGGACACCGGCGACGTCACACACCTGTTCTCACTGCTGATGCTGCCCAGCACCCACCGCACACCCAGCGAGATCGCCGAAATGTCCTACGACCGAGCCCGAGAAATCATCTTCGACGGCCTACGCGCCCGCCCCGGCACCCCCCTACCCGGCCGCCCCCTCTCCGCCACCGACATCTACCCCGACTGAGGAAAAACACCGCGACCGCCGATCGGGACGGCGCGACCGCCACGCAAGAGACATACCTCTACCGGAGGTTTCAATCCGGCACGGAAAGCTGGAGCGGTACGACGTCGCCAACCCCGGCCCGTACGTGGTGTTCAGGTTTCAATCCGGTGCGGAAAGCTGGGGCGGCGCGACCGTCGACGCGCCCGTCGGCCAGGTCGTCAGCCGGTTTCAATCCGGTGCGGAAAGCTGGGGCGTGCGACGTTCCCGACGT
>NZ_MOME01000038.1:0-79775 GCF_001983005.1 Protofrankia sp. BMG5.30
GTTTCAATCCGGTGCGGAAAGTTGGGGCGGTGCGACAGTACCACGGATCCTGGGGGGTCTGACCTGGGCGTTTGCAAGATCGTCTCCCAACCTGCCGGGAGGGGCTGTGGATAACTGGGCGGAAATTCTTGATCGTTTATGTTTGCACAGGTCACAGGGTTATAGATCTTTCCCACAACCTCCCCGCTTCTTCGGCGTGTCGGAGGTTGGGGGCAACGATCATGAATCGGACGTTTGACAACCAGGCGCATCCGTGCATCACCCCGTTCCGCTGGCGGAGACCGACCGTTACCGCTCCATCATCCGTCGGATGCCGGTGGGCACATCCATGAGGGATAAGGAGAGCTGCGATGACGGACCCGCCTCGGCTGCGCATCGACGAACATGGGGTCGCCGTCCCTGTCGACCTGCCCGGCCCCCAGCCCCGGCCGTCGGCACCGGGACCGGCGCCGGCGCAACCATCCGCGGGGCGGCTACGGTATACGCCGGCTGATCACCCGGCGGTCGGGTCTTTGTCGGTCCAACCGCTCGCGGCCAGGAGTATCCCGGTTCGGGCGCGGGCCAGGCCGCGCCCGGCAGTGGCGGCCCAGCCGTCGGGGGCGGCTCAGTATCGCGATTCGACGTACCGTCCACCGGTTGCAGCTCGTCCGGCCAGGCACACACCTCCCGCTCCGGCCAGCCGTGGTGCTCTCCGAGGCCCGGCTTCCCGACGTCCAACCGATGGCGTGCCTACCCAGCACGGATGGATTCCTGACGTCGCCGGCGCTCTCGCCTCGGATGCCCGTCCCAGACGGACTCCGTTACCGGATCGGTCCCCACCGCTGGGTCGGCCATCGCGGGCTGGCCGACCCAGCCGGCCAGCAGCGGCGGTGAGCCCGGGTGCGGCACGGGCGAGGCGGCGGGCGCCGTGGGCGGGCTTCCGCATGACGGCGCTGCTCGCCTGCGGGCTCTTCGGTGGTGTCCTCTGCGCCGCGCCACCGCCCCGAGCGGCACCGCCCGCGCCAGCATCGCTTCCCACAGTAGTCAGACTGGCGCCTTACGTACTGCCAGACGCGAAGAAGCCGCCCATGATCAGACTCGAAGCGCCTTCATCCTGGCGGCAGTACAGGTAACGGAGCGGCATGGTGACGCGGCGCCAACCCGTCACAGAAAGATCACGTGCGGGCCACAGGCGGAGATGCGCCGCCCCATCCGTCAGACACAGGTGAACGCCGGGAAGGCGGCGCATCGGGCCGATGAGCACCGGGCCAATGGGAAGAACACCGACGAGGAGAGCACCGTGGCCAAGACGATCCGTATCAACGGTGTCGACGTCCCAGTGATCGCGGACGATCTGACGGGCGCCGAACTCAAGCGGGCCGGCGGGATACCGGCCGACCGTGTTCTCGTCCGGCAGGGGCGCGACCGGAACACCATCGTTCCCGACGGGCAGCGTATCCGGATCGCCGACGGCGAGGTCTTCGCGCATCACGCACGGCATTCCAAGGCTGCCGAACCGGCCACCCGGCCCAGCGGCGGCGGCAGCGGCGGCAGCAACAGCGGTGATTTCGCACCCTCAAATCTCCGCCATCGCCGGGTCCGCTGGGAGGCCGCGCAGYTCGCCGGCGGCTACCCCGGTCTGCGTGTCGCGGACGACGACTCGTGGGTCATCATCCCGGATTTCCGGCTCCCCGCCGGCTGGTTCCCGGACCGCACCACCGTCCTGCTCGTCCCGCCCCTGACCTACCCCGAGTCGGCACCGGACGGCTTCTACCTCGGTTCACAGCTCCAGCGCCGTGACGGTGACCGGCTCGTCAGCCCGGGACACTACTTCCAGGGCCACAAGAATCCGTACGCCGACCTCGGCTACTTCTGGTACTGCCTGGAGGACACCGGGCACAACTGGAACGCCGAACACGACTCGCTCATCACATTCGTGGAAGCGATCAGGACCTACCTCGGGACGGCGGACTGATGAGCCCCACCCGCTGCGTGGTCCGTGTTCCCGAAACCGTCTGGCGGCAGACCCGCCGATATCTTTTCGACGTCCCGGTCGAGCGGATGGCGTACCTGCTCGGCCATGCCAGCGAATGGACGGATCCGTGGGGACGGGCCACCACGGACATATTCGTCCGTTACGCAATCCCCGTCCCGGACGATGCTCTCACGTTGYAGACCAGCGTCCGGGTCGAAGTGGATCATACGCTGACCAGAGCGGTGCTGCGTGAATGCTACGAATGCGCGTTGTCGCTCATCGACGTCCACACGCACCCGTTCGCCGACCGCTCGGTGTGGTTCTCCGGCCATGACGAGGCGAACATGCGGATCACCCACGCCGATTTCTCCGACACGATCCCCTCCCTGCCGCCTGTCTTCCCCGCGTCGCTCGTGCTCGGGCAACGTTCCGTGGCRGGCATGTGGCGGAACCCGTCCACCGGCGTGCTGGAAACCATTGACGAGCTGCGGCTGCTCGGCCGCTCCGAAACCACCGTGGAACTCGTCCGATAGGCATCCGACAGGCATCGGAATCCCAGGAGCGTCAGCATGGACCGCACACGGTTGGTCGAGGGCCGCTTCGACCGGCAGGTACGCGCGTTCGGCGCGGCCGCGCAGGCCAGACTGCGCGATCTCACCGTCGCGGTGGTCGGCGTCGGCGGCGCCGGATCGCTTGCCGTCCAGGGGCTCGCGCATCTCGGCATCGGACGGCTGCTCGTCGTCGACCCCGACATCGTCGAGATCACGAATCTCAACCGGGTGGTCGGGGCCACTCCCGACGACGCCCGCCAGAGACGTCCCAAGGTGGACGTGGCCGCCCGGCTCGCGAGGAACATCGATCCCGCGCTGCCGGTCGTGGCACTATCCGGCGGGATTCTGGAGAACGAGGTGTGGAGCGCGTTGCGCTGCGCCGACGTGCTCATCGGCGGTGTGGACGGCCACGCCCCGCGCTGGGCGCTCAATCTTCTTGCCGTCCAGTACGGCCGGCTCTACATCGACATCGGCGTCGAGATCAGCCGATCACCGGATGCCTTCAGCGACGATACCGATACCGACGAAGAGCCCGGAAACGACGGGCTCGGAACGCCGAGAACATCGGAAGCACCCGGAGCACCCGGAGCGCTGGAGGTCGGCGGGCATGTCGCCGTCGTCCGCCCGGGAGGGCCGTGCCTGCTGTGCCAGTGCGGGTACGACCCGGCCGCCGCGGCCCTCGAGCTGGACCCGGCCGCGCGGGCAGCCCGCCGTGCCGCYGGCTATCTGCCCGCCGACGCGCACGACCCCGCACCGAGCGTGCTGTTCCTCAACCAGGYGGTCGTCGCGTTCGCGCTCGGTGAGGTCCTGAACTGGGTGTGGCCGTGGCGCCCACCGGCGACCCATCTGCTCATAGATCTCGTCCGCCCCGCGGTCGTCACCCTCGACGCCGACCGGGTGGACGGCTGCCCCGCGTGCGGCTCCGACTCGGTGCGCGGTCTCGGCGACGCGGGTGGAATCCCGCCGTTCCCCTCTCCCGCGCATTCCAGGCCGCCAGCCGTTTCCGATCAGCTGTTCCAGCAAACCGTTTCATACAGCCGGTAATCGGGATTTCGTCATTTCGTCCGTCAGGACAGGTTGGAGGTGATTGACGGTGACGGTGGTGAACAGCGGCAACAGCCCACTCGACCGGATGGCACGCGAATCCACTCTGTGGGGAGCCTGGGCGCGGGTCGCGGCGGGCAGCGCCATGGCCGGCGCGGACGGGATCGGTGTCGAGACGTTCGGCCGGCAGCTCGGGGTGCGGCTCGACCGCCTCGCCGAACAGCTACGGACCCGGACGTACGAGCCCCAGCCGCTGCGGCTCATGACGATCACCCGGGGCGGGAAGCGCCGCCGGCTGGGTCTGCCGACCGTCCGTGACCGGGTCGCCCAACGCGCCTTCCTCGAGGTCTGCGGGAAGCGGCTCGACGCCTCGTCCGCCGAGGTCAGTTTCGCCTATCGGCGTGGCCGCTCGTGGYTGGACGCGCTCGCGCAGGCGGAGCGGTGCCGAGACGCCGGCCTGCGTACCGTCCTGCGAGCCGACATCGCCGAGTTCTTCCGCGAAATCGACCATGAACTGCTCGCGGACGCGCTGGCCCGGACGGCCATCGGTCCGGAGGCTGTCGCGCTGGCGCGAGCGTGGGCGTCCGCGCCCCTGCTCACCGAATACGGCGTGGTCGACCGTGGCCGCGGCCTGCCCGAAGGCGCACCGGTGAGTCCCGCGCTGRCCAACCTGTACCTGCGGGACTTCGACCAGGTCGTGCACGGCCGGCGCGGGCATCTCGTCCGATATGCGGACGATCTTGCCGTGTTCTGCCCGGACGAGGAGGCCGCCCTCGCCGCCGCGACCGATGTCGACGCCGCGCTGACCAGCCTGCGGCTGCGGGCGAATCCCGGCAAGACCTATGTGTCGACGTTCGACACCGGCTTCTCGTTCCTCGGCTGGGTGTTCTTCCGGGACGGCGGATGGGCGGAGTCGCCGAACGAGGGTTGGACGCACCCGATGTCGGTGGGACGCAACGCCTCCGGCCACCGGCCGGYGACCGGGGAACGCCCCGATGGTCACGATCTTGGCCGTGCTCCGACGCGGTTTGGTGATGGTGTACCCGGCGGCGGGCGGGGCGGCGGTGAGGCCGCGTCGCGCGGCTGGCCTACGCCGGATGCCCGTCGGTCCGCGGCGGGCGGACGGGAGCGGCGACCATGGCTATGATCACCAGGCAGCCGCTCTACGTCGGGGGCCACGGCTCGGTGCTGTCGAAGCGCGGCGGGCGGCTGGTGGTCTCGCGGGACGGCCAGGTCGTCACGTCCGCGCCGTTGTCCCTGGTCGCCGAGGTGATCCTGCTCGGCAACGTCACGGTGACCACGCCGACGATGAACGCGCTGCTCGCCGACGACATCCCGCTCGTGTTGCTGACCGATGACGGGCGGGCGCGGGGCCGGCTCGAGCCGCCGTCCGCCCCGCACATCGAGGTACGGCGGCGGCAGCTCGCCCGCTCCGGGGACGAATCCGCCCGGCTGGAACTGGCCCGCGCCGTCGTCCGTGGGAAAATCCACAACCAGGACATTCTGCTTCGGCGGCGCGCCACGGGCAGCACAAGCCCGGACGAGGTGTGGGCGCTCGCGCACCGGCTCGCCGAGCTCGCGAATCTCGTGGACGAGGCGCCGACGCTCGGGACTCTGCTCGGGGTCGAAGGCGCCGCCGCCGGTGCCTATTTCCGGGGAATCCGGCTGCTGCTCGGCGACACGGCCGCCGGTGGCTTCCGGCGGCGGGACCGCTCCGACGCCGACATCGTCAACGTGCTGGTCAACTACTGTTCGGCACTGCTGCGGGAAGTCGTCATGGGAGCGGTCGTGGCCGCCGGCCTCGACCCCTACCTGTCGTTTCTGCACACTCCGGGCCGTGGCCGCCCAACACTGGTTTTCGACCTGATGGAGGAATGGCGGCCCATCCTGCTGGAATCGACCGTGCTCGCGCTGATCAGGCTGGGTGCGGCGCACCCTGAGCATGTGACGGTGACCCCGGACGGGCCGCGGCTGRCACCGGAGGTCACATCGGCGGCCATCAAGCGGTTCCGTGCCCGCCTGGCGACACCGGCACGCGGCTGGCCCAAAGGAACCGGGAGCGGGTCGTACGCGGAAAGGCTGCGCGGCCAGTGCCGGGAATTCCGCGGCTGGGTGCTCGGCGAATCCGAGGAATACCAACCGTTCCTGTGGAGGTGACGGTGAGCATCCTACGAGCCGGTTATGTGGTGACGTTCGACATTTCCCATGACGCCCGTCGGCAGCGGGTCGGAAAAGTTCTCGAACGGCACGGCCCGCGCATCCTTCACAGCGTCTATGACATCGACGTCCCACCAGCGCTGATGGGACGGCTCGCCAACCGGTTTACCGGCATGATCGAGCGGCGGGACCATGTTCTCGTCCTACCATACTGTGGCAGTTGCGGGTCCTCATGGGCGGGAATACCGATGGACGCCCCGCCCGCGGGCGGCTGGATCGTGACATCGTGAAAGGGCCGGTCGTCGTCCTGTACGACATCGCCGACGAAGAGCGCCGCGCGCTCGTCCGCACGGCGCTGCGCCCGTTCGCGGACCGTTTTCAGCAGAGCGGCTGGTACATCCCGCCCGTCGCGGGATTCACCGCGACCCGGGTGACCGCCGGGTTGAGCAGCCTCATACTCCCCAGTGACCGAGTCGCCGCCTACCAGCCCTGCCCCCGATGCGCCCAGGATATGCGCTGGCTCCCCACAGACGCCTGGCGTCCCTCCGACACCCCGGCCGGTATTTTCATGTCTCACCGGTAGCACCCATTCATCTCCGCAACACCCGGCTCAACTCCAGTGAACAGCACCATCCACCCCAATCCGATATGGAAAGTTGGGGCTCTGCGACCGCACCGAAGCGGGACGGGGGAGAGGTGGGTTTGGTTTCAATCCGATGCGGAAAGTTGGGGCTCTGCGACTCTGGGCCCGATCCCTCATGCCGGAGGGCGAGTGTTTCAATCCGATGCGGAAAGTTGGGGCTCTGCGACAGTACCACGGATCCTGGGGGGTCTGACCTGGGCGTTTGCAAGATCGTCCCCCAACCCGTTGGGAGGGGCTGTGGATAACTGGGCGAAAATTCTTGATCGTTTGTGTTTGCACAGGTCACAAGGTTATGGATCTTTCCCACAACCTCCCCGCTTCTTCGGCGTGTCGGAGGTTGGGGACAACGATCATGGATTAGTCGTTTGACAGTAAGAGTGGTTTGTGCTTCGACCTGCKGGCGCGCGYGCCTYACCCCTCCATCGTCCGTCAGGGACAGGTGGGGCGTGTCGGCGGGGCGCAGGAGGGAGACCAGGCCGCCGGGCGCTGCCGAGTGAGGAGGCTCAGGAGCGGCGCGCATGCTTCAGCGGCCTACCGTGGAGATCCGGAGTGAGTCCGGGGGACCGCGCCGCGAGAAGAACCCCTGACGCGGGCGTCCCCACATAAAAGACATAAAATGGAATAAAGGGATAATGACAGTCAAAACTATAGGATCAGCAGGTGAACCGCGGAGGATGGAGGGTGAGCTGTGCCCGCTCGTGTTGTCGTGGCTGTCAGGCCGGCGTCGCCGGGGGCGCTGCCGCCGCCGGACACGGGGCCGGCGGTCAATGCCGCCGTGCTCGCGGCTGTCCGTGAGGAGCTCTCGCCCGAGGCCAGCGCCTGGCTGCATGACGGCTCCCCGGGCGGCCCACCGGCGCGGCCGTTCRCCATCACCCCGCTTCTCGACGAACACCAGCGTGCCCCCAACCGGTCGTCGGTGACCGTCCGTTTCGAGGTCGGGATTCTGTTCGACGACATCATCGGCTCGATGTTCGGCGCTCTGCGCAACCGTGACCGGTGGCGTTTCGGCTCCACCGACTACGTGACCGAAACGGTCGAGTTCGTCCAGGTCGAGCCCTACCCGGATCTGCTCGCCGCCGCCACCGCCGCCCCGGCGACATCGTGGGCGTTCGGGCTGGTCACGCCGGTCAGTTTCGCCACCGGACGCGGTGACGGTGCGCGCCGCCAGCGCATCCTGCCCGAGCCCGAGCGGGTGTTCGGCACGCTGGCCGCCCGGTGGCTGCGCTGGGCGCCGTCCGTCGCGCCGTTACCCGCCGACGTCGAGGCCGCGATCGGCGATCACCTGGAGCTCGTCGACATGCGACTTTTCACCACCGAGTACGTCATCAAGATCGGGACGCCGAAACGCCGTGGCTGCGTCGGGTTCGTCCGCTACCAGCTCGCCGCGCCGGCGGACGTTCCGCCGCGGACGCGCGGCGCCATCGACGCCCTTGCCCGTTTCGCCTGCTACGCGGGCGTCGGCGACCGCACCCCCAGCGGCATGGGCTACGTCATCGCCGATCCGGACGGGGACGGCACCGCATCGGGTGCCCGGCCGGCGCGTCGTCCCGCCCGCCCCGCGTGACGCGCCGGCCCGGGTAGGCAGACGGAGCCGCGCGGCCACGCCGGAGGCCGTCCGTTCCAGAGGCCGTCCGCATCCTTCGTGGTGTTCCGACCGGTATCCGGCTACCTCCCGCCAGCGCCGAGCTACCCCGGGCTGCAGGGTCCCACCGGCGCCTGACCGTCTGATCGGCGCCGGTGTTGTCCGGCGTGTTGTCTAGTTGATGTCTGGTTGTGGGCTGGTTGCCCGGTCGAGGTCCCGTCCCAGGTGGTTGCGGCAGGCGGGCTGGGAAATGCTGCAAGATACAGGTGAGAAGGGAGCGACCGCATGACCGACACGAAGACAGCCTGGGACGACGTGGCAAACAGTCTCACCACGCTGGGGCAACGGGTGAAGGCGCACTTCGACGACGTCGTCGGCGAGCGTCCGTTCGACCGCAGGGGGGTCGACGAGGCACTCGCCGAGCTCCGCGCGACCCTGGACCGGGCCTATTCCGCGGCCGGCCAGGCGGCGAAGGACCCGACAGTCCGCGAAAGTGCCTCAAAGATCGGCTCATCGTTCGTGGAGGCGCTGTCCAGCAGCCTGATCGATCTGGGCCAGCGCCTGAAGAAGCTCCGCCAGTAACGAGAAGCCTCGGGCTGGCGGGGTCCGTGAGCGGGGCGAGCGCCTAGCCGGCCATCCGGGACATGATCCAGGCGAGTTTGTCGTTGTGTACGCTTTTTGGCGCCATAAGCGTACACAACGACAAACTCGCGACGATCTTCCGTGATGGTTGGCGGCCCGGCCCGGCCCGGTGCCGGCTGGCGGCCGGCCTGGCTGTCACGGCTGTCACGGCGGACGGTTCGCTCGGGGCCGACGGTCCGTCCGGGGGCCGTTGGAGACCTGTCGGCGAGAATCCGTGAATGCCGGGACATGTCCGGCCTGACAACGGGCGGGTGTCGTCCGCTGGAAACCGGAAAAACCGTGGGATCCGAGACCGCGGGGATCCTGGCAGCGCCAGAGCAGTCCGAATGGTAAACGGTGGCACCTGCAGGTAGTGTGCTCCGCCATGGATCCGGTACGGGTATTTCTTCTGGATGATCACGAGATCGTCCGGCGTGGCATCCGGGAGGTACTGGAGGACACCGGGGAAATCCGGGTCGTCGGCGAGGCATCGAGCGTGAGCGAGGCGCTGCGCCGCATACCCGCGYCCAACCCGCAGGTCGCGCTGCTGGACGCGCGGTTGGAGGACGGCAGCGGTATCGACGTGTGCCGGGACATCCGCTCCGCGCATCCGCAGGTCGGCTGTCTGATCCTGACGTCGTACGACGACGACGACGCCCTGTTCGCCTCGATCATGGCGGGCGCGGCCGGCTATCTGCTCAAGCAGATCAAAGGTACGGATCTCGTCGGCGCGATCCACACAATCGCCTCGGGACGCTCCCTGCTGGACCCGGCCGTCACGCAGAAGGTGCTGGCCCGGCTGCGGGAGGGCCCGGCCGAGGACAGCAGGCTGGCGACGCTCAGCGAGCGGGAACGGGAGATTCTGCTACTGATCGCCGAAGGGCTGACCAACCGGCAGATCGCGTCCAGGATCCACCTGTCCGACAAGACGGTGAAGAACTACGTGTCGGCGATCCTCGACAAGCTCGAGCTGACCAGCCGTACCCAGGCTGCGGTTTACGCCACGAAACTCCAGGGGCAGCGGAACGAGCAACAACAGGCCGCCCAGAAATAGGCCCGCCGCCGCCTCGTCGGCGCGGACGAACCGCGTACGCGGGGGGCGCTACGCGCAGCGCGCTCATGGCGCGTTCACGCGGCGTTGGACGGCCAGGACTGCCTCGCTGATCGGCACCGCCGTCTGGATGACGCTGGCGGTCGGCCACGGCTGGGCGCGGGCCGCCATCGCCTGGTGGACGGCGAGGGTGGCGTCGGAGGGGTCCTCCCCGGCGGCGGCACGGCGGGCGATCCGGGCGGCGGCCACCTCCGGCGAGGTGACGCAGCGCAGTTCGACGAGGTCACTGCTGGTCTGCTCGGCGAGGGCGGCGGCCGCGGCGCGGTACGCGGCCGTGGACCACGACGCGTCGAGCACGACGCTCTCACCTCGTTCCAGGGCATGGCGGGCCCGGCGCAGCAGTTCGGTGTAGGTGGCGTCGGTCGTCTGGGCGTCGTAGTACCCCTCGAACAGGCCGGCGGGGATCTGTGTGTCGGCGGGCAGGCCGGCCAGTTCCTTGCGGACGACGTCGGAGCGCAGCAGCACCCAGCCGTCCTCGGTGTCGACGAGCCTGCCGGCCAGGGTGGACTTGCCGGTGCCGGGCAGGCCGCCGATGAGGACGAGCCGGACCCGGCCGCGCCGCAGGTGCAACAGCGCGATCCTGGCGAGCCGGCGCGCCTGCCGGGCGGCCTCCGGCGCGCCCTGGCGGGCCCGGATGCAGGAGACCTTGGCCCGCACCAGCGCCCGGTAGGCGATGTAGAGATGCCGCAGCGACGGCGGATGCTTCTCCCCCGCGAACTCCCCGTACCAGGTCAGGAACCTTTCGGCGGCGTCGGCGGCGCCAAGGCGCTCCAGGTCCATGGCGAGGAAGGCGATGTCGCCGAGCACGTCCCCGAGCCGCAGCCGGCGGTCGAACTCGATGCAGTCGAGTATCCGTGGGCCGTCGTCGAGGCAGTAGATATCGTCCGCGAGCAGGTCGCCGTGCCCGTCCCGGATCCAGCCGGCGCGCTGGCGCTCGGCCAGCAGCGCCGCCCGGCCGGCGAGGTAGCGGGGGGCGAGCCGGCCGATCTCGTCGATGGCACTCGAGTCGATCAACATCCCGCTGAACGGCGCGATCCCGGTCAGGCTCTCCTGCCACAGTCCCTCGAGGGTGGCCGGGCTGCCCGCCTCGGCGATCTCGGGGGAGGTCGGGCACCGCTGGTGGAAGGCGGCGAGCAGCCGGGCGAGCGCGCGCAGCTGCCCGTCCACCCGCCGACCCATGGAGATCATGYTGGACAGGCGCCGGTTCGCGGGCATCCGCCGCATCACGACCATGTGGTCCACCAGCGTGCCGGCATTGTCGCGGATGTCGGCCACGCCGAGATAGACGTCGGGGGCGAGGCGGCGGTTGAGTTCGACCTCGGCCCGGCAGGCCGCCTCCCTCGCCTGTCGGGTGCGGAAGTCGAGGAAGCCCAGATCCAGCGGCTTCTTCACCTTGAAGACGCGGTCGCCGGAGAAGTACAGCGTCGCGCTGTGCGTCTCGACCGTCTCCAGGCCGGAGAGCACCGCCCTGGTGAACTGCCTGTCGGTGAGCTGCTCATCGGTGAACCGCGAGCCGTCGAGCTCGGGGCGTCCGACCTCGAGATACATGTACGGACGCGCGTGCGGGCCCGTACGCCTCGACACTGTCGTCCGGTCATCGACGGTCATAACACCTCCAACATCAGAACATGTCGCGACGGCAGGTGTGACAGCGCTCATCCGGACCAGCCGGACCAGCCGACCGGTACAGGACCGGGCGCAGGCACGGCGCCGCCGCCCGATGYCCATCCTGGGCCGGGAGGGAAGTAGAAACGACCGTCGGAGGTTTCCTCGGGGACGGGCCGTTCGGACCCCGCCACACGGACCTCCGGCCCACAACCCCGCCGAATGATGCTCCCCGGACGGGACGAACCGTCCCAGACAACTCACGCGTCCTGCCCGAACACGCACCGCACGAACGGATCTGGTGACAGCGGGTGAGTTCCGGCTGGCTCCACCGGCCGCGCTGGGAGCCGCGGGTCACTCAGGCCAGGGGCACGGACCAGCGCAGGTGGGTACCACCTTCGGGCCCCGCGGAGAGGTCGAAGGTACCGCCGAGATCTTCGGCTCGGCTGCGTATGTTCGCAAGCCCGCTACGACGCTCCGTGTTCCCGATGCCCACGCCGTTGTCGATCACGTCCACGCTGAGCTGGCCCCCGGTAACCCCTACGATGACCTCGACGCTGCTGGCACGGGCGTGCCGGGCCGCGTTCGACAGGCCCTCCCGCACCACGGCGAGCAGATGCTCACCGGCCGCCGCGTCCACCGCCGTGTCCAGCGGGCCTTCGAACCGCAGGTACGGCGCGAAGCCGAAGGCGTCGCTCACCGCGTCGACGACGGAGGCGACCCGCGCCCGCAGGCCGGAGCCAGCCGTCGTCCGCCGGCCCCGCAGCTCGRAGACGGTTGACCGGATCTCACGGATCGTCACGTCCAGATCCTCCACGTACGTGGCCATCCGACGGGCCGGCCCTGGCCGCTCCTCAGCGGCGGCCAGTCCCTGCATGCCGAGCGCAACGGCATACAGCCGCTGCATGACGTGGTCGTGCAGGTCACGAGCGATCCGGTCCCGATCCTCCAGGACGACGATCCGTTCTCGGGCAGCCCGCGCCTGGGTGATCTCGAGAGCCGTCGCCACGTGCCCGGCGAACGCCGCGGCCATATCGAGATCACTGTCCGTGAACGGCGTGGCGCCGTGCCGCCGGCCGAGCACCACCGCTCCGTTGGCCACCTGGGAGCCCGCCAACGGGACGATCATCAGCGGGCCGATCCCATGCGTGTAGGGATCGTTACCGCTGGCCTCGGCCGCGGCGTCCGAGACGAGCAAAGGTGCGCACGTCCGCACCGCCTTGCCTCCCAACGAGCCGTCCATGGGGATTATCCTGCTCTGCAGGACACCGGCGTCGTCACCGTCGGCAACCTCTACGGTCAGGTGCGACGAGGGCTCCCCGCTGAGGAGTATCGCGGCCACGTCCGCGCCGGCGAGCTCCCGGGCACGACTGACGATCATGTTCAGCGGCCGCTCGCCGTCACCAAGCACGTGACGGGTGATGTCCGCCGAGRCCTGCAGCCACCGCTGGCGACGTTGCGCCTGGTCGAACAGCCGGGCGTTGTCGATGGCGATCCCGGCGCTCGCGGCCAGCGCCAGGACGAGTTCCTCATCCTCGGCCGTGAACGTCCGGCCGTTGCGCTTCTCCGTAAGATAGAGGTTGCCGAAAACCTCGCTGCGGACCCTGATCGGAACGCCGAGGAAGGTCTGCATGGGCGGGTGGTTCGCCGGGAAACCGACGGCCCGGGGGTTCGTCGCGATGTYGTTCAGGCGAAGCGGCTGTGGCTGTGCGGTGAGCAGGCCCAGCACCCCCTGCCCCCGCGGCAGCTGTCCGATCTTCTCGACCAGAGGCGGCTCCATGCCGACGTGGATGAACTGCTCGAGATGCCCTTCCCTGGCGATCACCCCCAGAGCACCGTACCGGGCGTCGACCAGCTGACAGGCCTCCTCCACGATGCGGCGCAGCACCACCTCCAGGCTGAGGTCGGCGATGACCGTCCGGGTGGCTCGCAGCAGGCCGCGCAGCCTGCTCTGCGTCTCGATGACATCCTGCRCCCGGTCGATGAGCTGGGCGAGCAGTTCGTCGAGTTCCAGGCGGGCAACTGCCGGGAAGGCCATCTCTCTCACCGGCTCCACGGAGGAGTCACCCGGCAGGGACGCGGATGCGGCGGAATCCGGCACACCCGTGGAGATCTTCCCTGTCTCCTGGTCGTCCATACCTCAGACACACTAACGGAAGTAGGCCAACACCGACGAGCCCTCTGGAATGATCGATCCAAGAATTCCACACCCCCATTCGGGAGCCCTGCGTATATGTATTCCGTACGGAGCGGCACCGACGGTGCCCACCTCCCGAATATTCGTACTGAACTGACCGGACGCGTCGAATACCGTTTTGTCATGATGCGGCCGGTCGCCGGGAGTCAGCCAACCGGTGCCCGGCCACGCCCGTGACGCGCTCGCCCGTTCTACCCGGACCACGCCGAAGAACCGACGCGAAGCTGCCCCGGACCGTCTACCCGGACACGGCGGTGGCATTTCTCGACAGGGTGACGGTATCGCCCACCGGATAAACGGCTCCGTCCGGGCGCTGCGCCGGGGCAGCAATGACGTCGGACACGCTACGGCCCACCGCGACCGCAATCTGGTCGTCTGCCACGCAGCCGCGGGAATGCAGCGCGACAGCCGTGAAGAGATCACTGACGAGGGCGTCGGGATCCCTGCCGGGAAGGCGTGTCAGCTCGTCGGCCAGCCGTCGGAAACCGAACTGGTTCCCAGCTGGGCCGCGCGCCTCGGTGATGCCGTCGCTGTAGGCGCACAGGACGTCCCCCGGCGCCAGGCGGGCCCGCTCGGTCCGCCACATGCCGCTGCCGTCGGGCAGGATGGCTGCGACGAGGGGACCTGTCGACGCCAGAGTCACAAGCCCCGCCCTTCCGGCTTCGTTTTTTCCACCTCCTCTCGCGTCCAGGCCGTCTCCGACAGCCAGGGCCTCCCTTTCCACATCCGGATCCGCGTCATCCGAATCCGCGCCATCCGGATCCGCGTCGCCCGGATCCACACCGCCCGCCGTCGCCTCGTCCGCGGCCGCACCCCGTCCGCCGCCCGGATTTCGGACGATCACCGGCCATGGGTGCCCGGCGTTGGCGTACTCGACAAGTCCGGTTTCAAGATCTACTATTGCGACGAACGCGGTCGCGAACATCTCACCGGTGTCACCGAGGCATCGCTGCACCTGTTGGATCGCCTCGTCCGGGGTTGCCTCGGTGAGCAGCGCGGCCGCGAGAAGCTGCTTGACCAGCAGCGCGTGCACGCCGGCCACCGGCCCGTGCCCCGCCGCGTCCCCCACGGTGAACCCGAGACGACCATCGGGCAGCTCGAAGGTGTCGTACCAGTCGCCGGCGAGCAGGCCCTCCGCCGGGATGATCCGGCCTGAGATCCGCATGCCCGGGATCTCGGTCACGGACGCGGTCAGCGCGTCCCGCACCGCCGCCGCTGTCGGTCCCTGTTGGCCGATCGCGGCCAACACGCGCAGACGCATCGCGTCCAGCCCCTCTCCGAGCTCGGCCATCTCAGCCGGGCCGTTGCGCGGCACGGCCCGGTCGTAACCGCCACGGGCAAGTTCCCCGACCGCGCGCAACAGCCCACGTAGCGGCGCGAGGAGCAACCGCCGGACACCGACGACCAGCACAGCGACGACCAGAAAAACCAGGAACACGGCACCCAGCGCACCGGCGAGCAACTGCCACCCGGCCCCGCCGGCCTGAGTCGACATCTGATCCTGGTGACGTAAAATTTCCTGCTGCATCGTGGCCACCCGCGTACGCATGGTGTCAAAGCTTGAGTTCCTCGTGGCGGCCGCCTCTGCCGAATGAATGACCACCATGTTCTCGGCACGCACGGCGCTCATCGCGGGATCCGCGTGCGAGCTCCATACCCCGTACGCTTCCGTCACCTGCCGCACAAGGTCGGGCAGCCGTCCGAGACCGGCAACGGAGGCGGACAGCTGGTTGATTCTGGCCGAAATATCCCGGGACCCGGCCAACGCAGACCTGTGAAGTTCGGACTGGCCGGTTGTCAGGTAACCGCGCCAGTCGCTGTCCTCAGCGGCGAGATGATCAAGGATGGCGGCCACGTCTGCCGCGGCCGGCTCCAGCCGGTCGTTCTGGACAGCGGTGACGTCCGCCGTTCGGACTGCGGCTGCCAGCGCGGCCCCGAGGCAGCCGAACGCGATGGCCAGCGTAATGGCCACCACAACGGCCACCTTCCTCTTCATCCTGTTCTCCCCCACGCCGACGGCCGTCTGTCGAGCGGTAGCCCTGGTTATGAAGACCGCTGGGCAGCGGCGGAACGCCGACTACCGGCCTGGGGCCACCCCGCAYGGACCCGCGCCACCGAGTGGCCCGCCGGCCCCGACGTGTCCACCGGCCCGTGGCCCCGGTCGTTCCACCAAAGCCCTCATCCAGCCTGGCGGAGCCGTCGCGGCTCTGACAGGGACCTTCGGCAGAGGCTGTGGGGTCTGTCCCACCCGCCTTGACAGGTGCCATGACCTGGCCGATGGGCAGGCGCTGTGCCTGGCCGGCCGGTCGGCCCCGGCATCGGCCGACGCGCAGAGCGGACGAGCGAAGATCGTCCCCGTACGTCGGCATGGGGCGGTCAGGTGATCCTCAGGATCTGAACGGATCTTTCGTCTGGTGGCCGCCGGATGATTTGGTCAGCGCATGGTAGCGAGCCACGGCGTCCGTGCGGTTGGCCGCGCCGAGCTTCCGCAGAATGTGCTTCACATGCGATTTCACGGTGCCTTCGGTCACGAACAGGCTGCTCGCGATCTGCGCGTTCGTCTTACCCGAGGCCAGGCTACGCAGCACCTCGCACTCACGGGGGGTCAGACTGGCGAACAGCGCGTCCTCGGGATACGCCGCCGGCGTCTCCCGGAAATTCTGTCCCGACGAGTACGCGCCCAGTGAGCGGTTCAGCGGCTTCTCCGAGCCATCGCCGATCTCCATGACGTCCTCGGCGATGTCGTCGACGAGGTCGTTGACCGCGCACACATGTTCGTTGAACATGGACCGCATGAACCGCAGCCGCCGGAAGAGCGCGTTTCTCTCGAACGCGACACCCACCCCCGCGGCGAACATGCCGATCAGATCGCGGTCGAATTCGTCCACCCCGCCGAGTTCCGCCTGCCGGTCGGCGTGCAGGAACCCCACCACCTTGCCCCAGGAGACCACCGGGGCGGCCACATAGCCCTTGGTGCCGACCACGGCAACCATTTCGGCATGGACGCGCGAGCTCGACTGGGGGTTCCGTACCAGGATCGGGACGCGGCGCCGTGCCATCTCGCTTTCGACCAGTGCGCCGGTCAGCGGCCGAGGATGCGCGATACCGACCTGCACCAGCGTCCGGGCAAGCTGCTCCTCGCCCTCCATATAGGCCGTGCGCGCGATCCAGACACCCTTGTCAATGCGTGAGAACAGAATTCTGGTGAAACCCAGCCGATGGGCCTCCACCGGTGCCCGCTCCTCCAGAGCCKACAGCGAGGAGGCCCCGCGTAAGTGGCAGAGCGCCTGCTCGACACCGAACATCCTCGCCGTCCGCCGCCCCAGCGTGGCCTCCATCAACGTGACCCGGGCCAGCCCCGACTGCAGAAGAACCTCCGCCAGTTGCCGGACCGAGGAGTCCTTCGACGACTGGACGGCGAGGCTCATACATTCACTCGCCGCGCGCTGGGCCGCCCCCAACGCCGCGTCCGCCGCCTTCGGGTCACCGTTGGYGAAGTCTGAATACGTCACGCCGTCGTCAAGAATCCGCTCGGCGGTTCTCAGGATCTCCCTGGCCCGCTGGACGCCGTCCTCGACCGCCACCGGCTCCGAGCTGGCCATGTCCGAGTCCGACCCGTCGTCCAGCACGGGAGCATGGACACCACTGCCCATTCCCGCCTCCTCTTCGAGCTCTTCGAGTCGCAGGATCCACGGCGGCATCGAGGCCATGCGCCAGCGAATCTGACGCGCGGCTGGCCGATCCCCCTCAGCCCTCCGGCGGGGCCGGCGTGGCACGGCTTCGACCCGCCACTCAACGGACGGTCGATGATCGACATATCACTCGACTTTGGTCGATACATTAGACCGACAGGYCAGGATGGTCCAGACGCGACGTGCGGGTAYTTCGCCGAGCGTCATGTGCGCGACACACCCGCCAAGAGCACCAAGAGTATTTATTCTGTAGCCGTACGTAATCAAGTGGACGATGGCCTTCGTCGGCGGACGGCGACGCCGGGGAGGATTGCCACGAGTGCRCCGTCGGGTGCGCGCACAGGCCGAAAAAATACCCAGTAAGAAGCGTTCGTCCTCGGCCGGCCTGGCGAACTCGGACCTACAGGCCCAGCGACTTACTGATGATAGTCTTCATGATCTCACTCGTGCCGCCGTAGATACGCGTGACACGGGCATCCGCGTACAGCCGGGCGATAGGATACTCCAGGATATAGCCGTAACCACCGAACAACTGCAGGCAACGGTCGACCGTCCGGCCCTGCAGTTCGGTGCAGTAAAGCTTCACCTTTGCCGCGTCCACCGGGCTCAGCTCACCGGCGACGTGCTCGGCCAGCGCGCGGTCCACCATCGCCTGCGCCGCCTCTATTTCCGTGGCCACCGCGGCCAGTTCGAACCTGGTGTTCTGGAAGTGGCTGACCGGCTTCCCGAACACATGGCGTTCCCTGACATAGGTCACGGTGGTGTCCAGCGCGGCCCGGGCCGCGGCCAGCGAACTGATCGCGATGCTCAGCCGTTCCTGGGGCAGACCGTGGGTCAACTGCTCGAAGGCCGTCCCCTCCTCCCCCAGCAGGTTCTCGACCGGCACCCGCACGTCGGTGAACGACAGTTCGATGGTGTCCTGCACCTTCAGGCCGATCTTCGCCAGATTGCGGCCCTTCTCGAAGCCCGGCATGCCGTCCTCGACGACCAGCAGGCTGAGCCCCCGCCGCCGGTCGGACTCGCTTCGCGAGGTTCGCGCCACCACGACCACCAGGTCGGCGAGCGCACCCCCGCTGATGAACGTCTTCGCGCCGTTGAGCACATAGTGCTCGCCGTCCCGGACCGCGGTCGTGCGCACGCCGGCCAGGTCCGAACCAGCGCCCGGTTCGGTCATCCCGATCGCCGCGAACAGGTCGCCGCTCACCAGGCCCGGGAACCAGCGCCCACGCTGTGCCTCGTCGGCGTGGTCCAGGAAATACGGAACCACCACGTCCAGGTGTACCTGTAACGTCCCCAGCGCGACCAGCGCCCGGGCGCACTCCTCGTTGATCACGGCGTTGTAGGTGAAGTCCGGCTGGTCACCTCCGCCRTATTCGGCCGGAAACGCCATCCCCAGCACCCCGAGCTTGCCCAGGTCCCGGAAGAAATCCCTGGGGACCGCACCGGCGGYCAACCAGTCGTCGAAGACGGGCACCACCTCGCGGGTGAGATAGTTCCGGAACATCTGACGGAAGCTCTCGTGGTCGGCGGTGAAACCGGTGCGCCGCATTCCCGACGTCCTCTCATGGTGTTGTGAGCAGCAGAATAGCTCCGCCGGCCCTCGTCCACCGCAAACAGTCAACAACACCGCGGAACCCCGGTCGGGTGCCACGGGCAGGGCGTGGGGCAACTGGGGTACGCATCATAACAAAACCGTTGAAAGACGGAAATCTCAGCGCGATCAGAAGCGACCAGAAACAGTGGGACGTGGGACCGGCCGCCCCGGACACCGGTCCCACGTCCCCGACCCACTCATGATCCCGCGAACGGCTCCGTGACCTCGCGGCTACGAAATGTTCGCCTCGCGCGCTCAGCTCTTCTCGGGCGCCCAGGTGGCGGGTAGCCGCTTGACACCGTTCATGAAGTTGGACAGCAGCATGTCGCGCTCGCCGACCCTGAGGCCCTTCATCCGGGTGTATATCTCCCGCACCTCAGTCTTGATCATCTGCTTGGCGAGCATGTGGCCCAGGCAGTAGTGCGGGCCACCGCCGCCGAACGCCTGGTGCGGGTTGAACTTGTTGACCCGCCGTACGTCGAACGTGTCGGGGTTCTCGAACACGTCGGGGTCCCGGTTACTGGATATGTACCACATGACGACCTTRTCACCCTTTTTGATGGTTTCCCCACCGAATTCGGTGTCCCGTGTCGCGGTGCGGCGGAAGTGCATCAGCGGCGGTTCCAGCCGCAGGCACTCGTTGACGGCGTCGTCCGCACGCCTGTCGAAGTCCGCCATGACGTAGGCAAGCTGGTCGGGATACTCCTGGAACAGCGAGAGCACGTGCGCCATCGAGTGCCGGGTGGTGTCGTTGGCTGCCGCGGCGAGCAGCGCGAAGAAGACGCCGACCTCCTCGACGGACAGCTTGTTGCCCTCGTACTGCGCCTGGGCGACCCAGCTGAGCAGGTCGTCACCTGGATTTTCCTTGCGTTCCTTCGCCAGCTCGATCGCGAGGGTCGCCAGCTTCTGGGAGGCGTCGGCGAACACCTGGAGCGGAGAGCCGATATGAGCGTACTCGGGGTCCGCCCAGCACGCGAACTGCTCGGCCGCGTCCATCACATACTGGATCTGCTCCGGGTCGGTGATCCCCATGAAGGTCGCGAAGATCCGGCCGGGCACCTCCTTGGTGATCAACTGGCAGAGGTCCCCCTCGCCCAGGGGCGCGACCCTGTCGATGACCTGATGGACGATCCCGCCGATGTCCTCCGACATCTTGAAGATGTTCTTCGGCGTGAAGGCGACGCTGACGACGCCCCGCATCTCGGTGTGCCGAGGAGCGTCCGTCACGATGAACGACAACATCGTCTCCAGCTGCGGGAAGTCGTCGACGAACACGCCGTCGGCGGAGCTGAACAGCTCCGTGTCCCGGGAGATGTTCTGGATGTCGCGGTACTTCACCACCGACCAGAACCCCTGGGCGTTGTTCAGGTTCGGGTCCAGGGCCTCGGGTGCCTCGTGCCAGCTGACCGGCTTGTTCTCCCGTAACCAGCGAAATGCCTCGTGATGGACGGACCGGGGCTTGGCCCAGAACTCGAGCGAGCTGAGCCGCGTGTCGACGGTTCCATCGGTAATCGTCATGGTCGCCCCTTTCTCAGGCATGTGCTACAGGTCTGACCGTAATCTTCCGGGCTCCGCCGCACTCCCCTCGTAGGAGTCAACCTGGTGCCCCCATCGGGATAAATTTCCGCGGGAGCCGGCCCGCCGCCGGACCTGTCCGGCACGGACCGCGCGACGAAGAGCGCGCCCCAGCACCACGACGGATTTTCGCCGTTCAGTTCAACCTGATTCGACAACTACGATCGCGACCGCCGGAACACCGTCGCGCACCGGCATCAACGGACGGAGCCGRCCGGGCGCCATACGGTCGCCTCGGCCGGCTTCTCCGGTTCGTCAATCAGTCATGTCCAGTTTTCGAGGAACGCGGTCAGAAACGAATCAGACCTCGAATGTTCCGGCCGTCCAGCAGGTCCTGATATCCCTCGTTGATGTCTTCCAGGGAATATTCCCTGGTCACCAGCTCGTCGAGCTTGAGCTGGCCGCGGTTGTACAGCTCAAGATAGCGGGGGATGTCGTGCTGCGGGTTCGAGGAGCCGAACAGCGCGCCGCGGATCGACTTCTCGTACAGTGTCAGCTCGAACAGCGACCCACTGATCGAGATGTCCGTGGGATGCCCGATCGCGGTCACCACCACCCTGCCACGCTTACCCACCAGGCTCAGCGCCTCACCGACGTACGCGCTTTCGGCGACGTCCGTCGTGATGATGCACGCGTCCGCCAGCTGYCCGCGGGTCAGCTCGCTGACCAGTTCCCGTGCCGCGTCGAYGGTGGCGGCCGTGTGGGTCGCGCCGAACTCGACAGCCTTCTGCCGCTTGAAGTCGACGGGGTCCAACGCGACGACGGTCCGCGCGCCCGCGGCCCTGGCCCCCTGCACCGCGTTGACACCGATACCACCGACGCCCATCACGACCACGGTGTCACCCGGCCGCACCTGCGCGGTGTTCACCGCGCTGCCGTAACCGGTCGGGACACCGCATCCAATCAGTGCCGCCTTGTCCAGCGCCGCACCCTGGTCGATCCTGACCACGGACGCGACCGGGACGACCGTGTATTCCGAGAAGGTCCCGAGCACACACATCTGCCCGATATCGTGACCGCGCGCGTGGAATCGGTAGGTACCGTCCAGCTGGGGGCCAAGAATAATCGCAGCCCCGAGATCGCAGAGATTCGTCAGGCCACGCGAACAGTACGAGCAGCGCCCGCAGGAGGGCAGGAAGCTCAGGACGATCGAGTCGCCTTCCGCCACCTCGGTCACGCCCGGCCCGACCGCCGCGACGACACCGGCGCCCTCATGCCCACCGACGACCGGGAAAGGAATGGGGATGTCGCCGCTGACCAGGTGATAATCTGAATGACACAGACCGCTGGCGGTGAGCTTGACCAGAACCTCGCCCGCCTTGGGCGGGTCGAGTTCGACATCCTCGACCTGCCACTTCTCTTCCAGCCCCCACAGGACGGCGGCTTTGGTCCTCATTCGGACGACCTCCTTCGGCGGTGAAGGCTCCGTCTCGAGCGCGCCAGCCGACGCCAGCCGAATGCTGCTGGCGCGCTCGAGTGCCCATCTCCACAGGATGACCTTGTGACGTACGTAACAGTACTCCCGCCGTGTTTCCGGCGGATCTTCCGTACGAGGTGTTTCAATACCCCCCCGGAGGGATGACGATCCGCTCTCGATCATCGAAATCGTGATCGCCGCCCGATCGAGGAAGAGCAGGCCCGACGGCCATGCGGGCCGCTGCTGGCGACTCTGGACGCGAAGGCCCACGCAACCGGACGACGACCGCTGTAGCTGCCCGCTGACGGAGCCGACCGGCCRCACCCTGAGCGGATCAGCAGTGACCGGTAGCCCATATGAGTATGGTCCAGTATGCGCGCCACGCCATTCACCGAGCGTCGTTTCGCCGAGAGCCGTTCACCCCGGCAGAAGCACTGGCACGGTTGGGATCGTGCCCCTGGTAGGAATCGAACCTACGGCCTACCGCTTAGGAGGCGGTCGCTCTATCCACTGAGCTACAAGGGCGGGGCTACTACAGGAACGGGACTACAAGGGCGGGCCTGGCATCGTGAGGAGGCCCGACGGCATCCCAGCTTACGCATCATCCGTCGTCCCGGTCGTACGTGGCCGGTCACGTGGGCGGATCAGATGGGACGAGTCACAGCGTCAGAGAAGCCTCGGCCACCATCCTTCCTGTTGCCGATCGCTACCGTGATCGACACTTATAGCAGCTCTCGCGGCAAGCGGACACCGGCAGCGTGTAGCGCGGCACGGGCCACCACGAGCCGCGTCCTGGCCTACGCCCAGCTGTGACCATGRCCCGGGAAGGGGCGATCGGAGCGGGGCCGCCCGGGGCGGTCAGCCGAGCTGTTCGGCCAGCTCGACAAGCTCCTTGCATTTCGGGCATACCGGGAACCGCTGGGGATCACGCACCGGCTCGAACCTGTAACCACACAGCGCGGTCACGCGTCCACCTTCGATGGAAGCCCGGACGATCTCCTCGTGGCGCGCGTAGTGGGCGAAGTCGTTACCCTCGTCCGTGCTGCCGTGAGTGGTCTCCGGTGCGATCTGGGTCGAGCTCATACACCGCAGTGTATGACTCGCGCCGAGACGCCGATCCGCCGATCCCACCGGCTGGTTCCCACCGGCGACCGGCCCGCCGGGTCGGACCCGGCCGACGGCGATCCGGAGCAACCGCACAGGGCCGCCCGAGGCCCCTGGCAGGCCCTGCGGACGATCCGGCCGGCTCGAGRCCCGGCAACGGACAACCAGCCTGGAAACAGCGCGGACAGGACGGCCCTCGCGCCTAGGTGGGTCCGCCCTCACAGGCGTACCCTTGAAGCTGGACGAAGGAGCCCGGTGACTGGACTGATCGACAGTACCGAGATGTACCTCCGTACCCTCTATGAACTGAGGGAAGAGGGCATCCCGCCGCTGCGTGCGCGCCTGGTGGAAAGACTGCACKTCAGTGCTCCCGCGGCCAGCGAGTCCACCTCACGACTGGCCAGCGAGGGCCTGGTCGCCCTCGCCAACGACCGCACCGTGCAGTTCACCGAGAAGGGGCTGGTGCGCGCGACCGCGGTCATGCGCAAACACCGTCTCGCCGAACTGCTCCTCACCGAGGTGATCGGTCTGGACTGGGCACTCGTCCACAACGAAGCCTGCCGGTGGGAGCACGTGATCTCCGACGAGGTGGAGGCGCGGCTCACCGAAATACTTGGCGACCCGAAGAAATGCCCGTTCGGGAACGTGATCCCGGCAGGTTCGTTCGACCGCCCGGTGGGGCCGCGGCCCCCGGCACCGTTGAGCCTGCTGGCCGCCACCGACTTCACCAGCTCCAGGACGACCTCGGTCACGGTCAGTTGGATCTCCGAACGGTTGCAGACGGACGAACGAACCATGCGTCAGCTCCGGGACGGCGGAGTGCTACCTGGCGCCAGGCTCGTCATCCGCGGGGGCGGTGACATCGTCGAGGTCCTCTCCTCGGACGCGGTCGTCCTGGCCGAGGAGGCCAGCACCTCGGGCCAGAACCCAGGGCAGGAAGCGCCAACCACCGAGATCTCACGGCGTGCGGCAGGGCTCGTGTACGTCGAACACTCTGACGCCACCCCTCACACCTGAGCGCATACGTAGCGTCATCATCCGGCGTGAGGCCTGGGCACCGGCCGGGTTCAGGYACCGGGGCGCACCGCGCCGGCGTACGTCTCCCACCAGRCCGGTTCGAGGCGGATCACCGTTCCCGTTCGCGGCGCGTCGATCATGTTCCCGTTGCYGACGTAGATCCCCACATGGTGTAGATCCTCGCCGAAGAAGACCAGGTCGCCCGGTATGAGTTCGCCGCGGGAGATCCGGCGTCCCTCGTTCCACTGGGCACCGGTGAAATGGGACAGGGCGACTCCCGCCTTCGCCCACACCCACTGGGTGAGCCCCGAGCAGTCGAAGGCGTCCGGCCCGGCCGCCCCCCACACATACGGCTTGCCCAGCTGCGCACGGGCCTGCGCGACCGCGACCGCCGCCCCGCCGCTCCCGATCACGGGCGGGCGGGCCGGCGCGACGGAGGTACCGGTGGATCCGCGGCTGGTGCTGCCGATCAGGTCGCTGCGGCTGCGCAACTGGTCCCGCTCGGCCGCGGCCGCCCGCGCCTGCGCCTGCGCGGCTGCGGCGGCCGCCAGCTCGCCCGCCCGACGGGCCGCCTCCTCGCGGGCACGCGCCTGGCGGACAAGCTCGGCGTGCCGGGCGACCAGATCGTCGAGCAACGCACGTTGCGCCGTCACCGACGCCTCGATGCGCTTCTTCCGCTCTTCGAGGGAGGCGGTTTCGCGCTGCCGCTCGACAAGCGCCTCCTGCGCGGCAGCCTGCGCGCCGGTCAGGTCGTGGCGGGCCGAGCGCAGTTCGATCTCAGCGGCCCGGCCACGGCGGGCGAGGGAGTCCATCGCGCCCACCCGGTCGAGCGCCGTGCCGGGGTCACCGGAGAACAGCACCGAGAGCTGTTCGAGACCGCCCGAACGGTAGGTGGCGGATCCCAGCGCGCGGCGTCTGTCCGCCGCGGCCCGCACAGCGTTTCCCGCGCGTCGGACGTTCTCGGTGGCCGTCGACACGGCCTGCTCGGCGGCGCTCAGCCGCAGCCGCCCGGCATTGAAGGCTTCGGTCGCCGCCTCGGTCGAGTGAGTCAGTTCGGTGAGCTGCTGCTGGGTAGCCGCTATATCTCTGTTGATCGTGTCGATGTCGTCGGCTCTGGCCGGCGTGGCGGCGCCCGGTAGCAGTATGATTCCCCCGGCGAGAACGCTGATCAGACCCAGGGCTCCCGGAAGCCGTCCGAACACCCGGCGACAGCTCCCTGGGATCTCCGGGACGGCCAGCGCATCCCCTGGGGCGGCAAGGACGCGGCCCGGCCCTCGCAACGCGCGGCGCTCGCGAGATCTCCGAACGAACGAGACACGCCAACCGGTGCCACCGCAACGGTAGCAATCCGCATCCAAACCATCACACACAGAGAAGCACGGTAGCCCGTCGGAGCAAGTAGGATCACGCAAACGCGCCGGAAGTCACGAAGGGCGATGTGATGCTCGCCACCGCTCCGTCAGAACGAGCCACGAATCGCCCAATTTAGCGATTTCACATATCGGAAACAGGGAAGATACCGATCCGGAACAGATTCTATCGAATCTTCGGCCGAAGGATCCGGGACGGCGGGTGGGCCGCGGACCGGCGAGCATGATCCACGCGGGCACGCGGGGCGACCGACGGGAGAGACATGGCTGCATTGGACACGGGCGACACCGCCTGGATACTCGCAAGCTCGGGAGCGGTACTGCTCATGACCCCCGGGCTCGCGTTCTTCTACGGTGGCATGGTCCGGGCGAAGAACGTTCTGGGTATTCTGGTACAGAATTTCTTCACTATTGGCATCGTGACCCTCGTCTGGACCGTCGTCGGCTACAGTATCGCCTTCGGTTCCGGCAACAAGTTCTGGGGCGGCTTCGACTTCGTCGGTCTGCAGGATCTGACCGCAAGCGACACGACGATACCGGCGGTCGTTTTCGTCTCCTTCCAGATGATGTTCGCGATCATCACACCCGCTCTCATCACCGGTGCCTCCGCGGACCGGATAAAATTCAGCGCCTTCGCCGTTTTCGTCGTCCTGTGGTCCGTCCTGGTCTACTCGCCGATAGCCCACTGGGTCTGGGCGAGCACCGGCTGGCTGTACAAGCGCGGCGCGCTGGACTTCGCCGGTGGCACGGTCGTCCATGCCAATGCCGGTATCGCGGCGATCGTCCTGGCTGTCGCGCTCGGGAAGCGCCGGGGCTGGCCCGCCGGTGACTTCCGGCCGCACAACGTCCCGTTCGTCCTGCTCGGCACCGGTCTGCTGTGGTTCGGCTGGTTCGGTTTCAACGCCGGCTCGGCGCTCGGCGCCAACAAGGTGGCCGGGTACGCCTTCCTGAACACCCAGATCGCCACCGGCGTGGCCCTGCTCGGCTGGATCGCCGTCGAACGGCTGCGCGACGGCAAGGCCACCGCCCTGGGCGCCGCCTCCGGAGCCGTAGCCGGCCTGGTCGCGATCACCCCCGCGTGTGGTTTCGTCTCGCCGTTGGGCTCCATCGCGGTCGGCGCGATCGCCGGCGTGGTGTGTGCGCTGGCCACCGCCATCAAGGGCAGGGTGGGGATCGACGACTCGCTCGACGTCGGCGCCGTCCACCTGATCGGCGGTGTCCTGGGCGCGCTGCTGACCGGGCTCTTCGCCACCGTCGACACGAACCCGAACGGCAAGGACGGTGTCTTCTACGGCGGCCCCTGGAGCGTTTTCGGTGAGCAGGCGCTCGCCGTCGGGGCAACCGTCGCCTACTCCGCCGTCGCGACCGCGATCATAGCTTACGCAATCAAGTTCGTCTGGGGGCTCCGGGTGAGCGACGAGGAGGAGGAGATCGGCCTCGACGAGTCGCAGCACGGTGAGACCGCCTACCGCCTCACCTTCACCGGGGGCGGTACCGGTACCGGCGGCGCGTCCGGGTCGGCTACTCCGGTGCAGGTATCCGAGGAGGTCAAGGCGTGAGCGTGAAGCTGGTGACCGCGGTGATCAAACCGTTCAGGCTGGAGGACGTGAAGACCGCGCTGGAAAATCTCGGGATACACGGTCTGACCATCTCGGAGGTCCAGGGCTTCGGCCGGCAGAAGGGCCACACCGAGGTGTACCGGGGGGCCGAGTACAAGGTCGACTTCGTTCCGAAAATAAAGATCGAAATCCTCGTCGAGGACGACGCCGTCGAGGAGCTGGTAACCGCCATCACCACGTCCGCTCAGACCGGGAAGATCGGCGACGGCAAGATCTGGGTGGTACCGGTCGAAACCGTCCTACGGGTACGCACCGGTGAACGCGGATCGGACGCGCTGTAGCGTTCCGGAGCCATCCGCCGCCGGCGGCGGCACGAAAGAAACACCACCGCGCCGCCGCCGGCCCTGCCGGACCTGCTGCCCACGYCTGGTGACCCACGTCCGGTGATCGATGGCCTGATCGGTGTGGGCCGTCGACCGCCGGACCGGCCGGAGACTCTCCTGATGGTCAGGGACACTCTTCTCACAGCGAACAGTGATGAACTACCGACAGCGATGAACTTGGTCAGCCCCTGGTGACGAACCGACTGGCGGCGCTCACCGGCCGCTCCGAGGAGTTCGGCGGCATCGTCGGGCCAGCGCTGCGCCACGCTCTCATGGGCATCGCGGACACCACTTTGCGTGACCTCTTCGGCGAGCCGGGCCCCGGCGTCGCCCTGCTGGCGGTCGGTGGCTACGGACGGGGCGAACCCGTCCTCGGCAGTGATCTCGACCTCGTCCTGCTACACGACGGCCGCCGGGACGACGTCACCGGCATTGCCGACACCCTCTGGTATCCGCTCTGGGACGCCGGGATCGGCCTCGATCACAGCGTCCGTACCGTCGACGAGGCCGTCGCGGTCGCCGACGACGACCTGAAGGCGGCGCTGGGCCTGCTGGCGGCCCGCCCGATCGCCGGTGACCGCGTCCTCGTGGGGTCGCTGCTCGAGCGCGTCCGCGCCCGTTGGCGGGCCCGTTCCCCCCATCGCCTGCCCGAGCTCGCGGACCTGGTCGCCGACCGGGCCCGCCGCCACGGCGACGTCGCCTTCCTGCTCGAACCGGACCTGAAACAGGCCCGCGGTGGTCTGCGGGACGTCCATGCCCTGACCGCGCTCGCCACCGCATGGGCCGCCGAAACCCCGCCCGCGCGGGTACTCGAAGCGCACCGGGTGCTCCTCGACGCCCGTGGCGAGATCCGCCGGCTCGCGCACGGCCGCCGGCAGGACCGGCTGCTGCTGCAGGACCAGGCCGCCGTCGCGGCCGCTCTGGGCTATCCCGACCAGCTCGCGCTCGCCCACGCCACCGCCGACGCGGGCCGTACGATCTCCTGGACCTGGGACACCACCTGGTATCGGGTCTCGGCCGGTCTGCGCTCGTCCGCGCGCCGGCGCCCCGGCCCCCCGGTCCGCCGGCCCCTCGACCAGGACGTGGTCGAGCAGGACGGCGAGGCCCAGCTCGCCCGGGACGCCGATCCCACCCGCGATCCCGCGCTGGTTCTGCGGGCCGCCGCCGCGGCGGCCCGGGCCGGCATCCCCATCGGCCGATACGCCCTCAACCGGCTTGCCCGCGAAGCCCCACCCATGCCGGCACCGTGGCCGGACGCGGCACGGCAGGCCCTGGTGGCCCTGCTCGCCACCGGCCCAGCCATGATCGGCGCCATGGAGGCGCTCGACCAGGTCGGGCTGCTCGTCCGGCTGCTGCCCGAGTGGGAGGCGGTGCGCAGCAGGCCGCAGCGCAATCCCTACCACCGCTTCACCGTCGACCGGCACCTGCTGGAGACAGTCGCCGCCGCGGCGGCGTCGACCCGCGAGGTCGACCGGCCCGACCTGCTGCTGCTCGGCGCCCTGCTGCACGACATCGGCAAGGGCCGGCCCGGCGACCACACCGACGTGGGGGTCAAGATCGTCCACGATCTCGCGCCACGGCTCGGGCTCCCGCCGGCGGACGCCGACGTGCTGGTCACGATGGTGCGCCAGCACCTCCTGCTCATCGAGGCCGCGACCCGGCGGGACATCGACGACCCGGCGACCATCGAGGCGGTGGCCCGGGCCGCCGGCAGCCCCCGGATCCTCGGCCTGCTGCACGCCCTGACCGAAGCCGACGCACTCGCCACCGGCCCGACGGCCTGGAGCCCGTGGAAGGCACGGCTGGTGGGCGACCTGGTGGAGCGGGCGATGGCGGTCCACAGCGGCGGGCGTGCGCCGTGCCCGCCCGCCCTCACCGACCGTCAACGGGCTCTTCTCACGCTCCCGGACGACTACCACGTCGCGGTCAACCCGCTGCCGGACGACTCGATGTTCGAGATCGTGGTGGTGGCGCCCGACCGTCCCGGGCTGCTGGCCGCCACCACGGGAGTGCTCGCCGTCAACCGGCTGGACGTGCACCGTGCCTCCGCCCGCGGCGAGAACGGCCGGGCGCTGTTGCAGGCGGCGGTGGCGAGCACGCACGACGGGGAGCCCAGCGCCGGGAAGCTGCGCGGTGACCTGCTGCGGGTCCTCGCCGGCCGGGTCGACCTGGACGCCAGGATYGCCGGCCGGGAACAGGCGTACGCGGCCGCCCGGCGCCGGCCGCCGCCCGCGCCACCAAAAATCATTTTTGACGACTCCGGATCCGACACGGTGATCGAGATACGGGCGCCCGACCGTGCCGGGGTGCTGTTCCGGATGGTCCGCGCGCTCACCGACGCCGGGCTCGGCGTGCGTACCGCGATCGTGGCCACGATCGGTCTCGACGTCGTGAACGCCTTCTACGTACGGGAGGCCGACGGCAGCACCGTGGGGAGGCCCGGGCGGCGGGAGGAGGTGGCGAACCTCGTCCTGGCCGCGCTCGGATGAGCGCCCTGTGTCCGAGCATGCCGTCCGCGGGTGCGCCGAGCGCCCGGCCTCGCCGGAGCCGTCCGCGGGCCCGGGAGAGGGTGGCAAAGTCACACCGGAAGTGGTGGCTATACTCAGAACGCACGTTGGAGGCTTCGCCTAGTCCGGTCTATGGCGCCGCACTGCTAATGCGGTTGGGGGCAACACCCCCTCCCGGGTTCAAATCCCGGAGCCTCCGCTTTTTTGGCGATCTTTCGGCGTCTCGGTCTGGTGCTCTGACCAGCGGAGACGCCGGAGGATGACCCCCCGGCTACCACTCTTTGATCACTGGAACCCAGACCGTCCCCAGAGCGGACCGCGCGCGGGATCGCCGCCGCGATCGTGGCCGCCGCCTGCTGCCCCTTCGAGCGCAGTAGATGGACGTACAGCGCCCCCGTGATCGATGGCGTCGAGTGACCGAGGCGCTTGGACACCAACGCGATGTCGACACCTTCAGCGAGCTGGATCGACGCGGACGAATGCCGCAGATCGTGCAGCCGCCGCGGCGACAGCAACCGATCCCCGATCTCGTCCCCCACCTCCAGGGCCACCGACAACGGCCCGGCCAGGTGCAGCACCGACCGCGGGCCCTCCCGAGTCACACCGATCACCGTCACCTGCCCGATCGGCTCACGGTCGCGGTACAGCGTCCACGTGCCCTCCGCCGGCCGGTACCGGGTGCCGATGACGACCGTCCGGCTCCTGGCCGCCGCCGACGCCCGGACGGTGCCTAGCAGACCAACCCGCCGGGCGATCTGCTGCATCCGCCGGGTGACGTATTGCGGGTCCAGGTGCCGCCCCGACGGGTGGGTGAACATCAGCTCCGCGAGCTGGACCGGCCGGCCGTGCTCGTCGGGCAGCGCCCCGTTATCCCATCTGTCGCCGACCGCCGCGCGCTCGTCGTCCTGGCGCAGCCGGTGCCCCATCAGGGACCCGATCAGCGTGGGGTCGAGATCGACCTTGCGTTTGCCGTTGCGCGTCTTCGGCGGCCACACGCCGTACGCGGTGTCGTTCTTGACGATCTGCTGGGAGATCGTGAGCACCGCCGCGGCTTCGTCCAGGCCCGACCAGGTCGCTCCGCACGCCTCACCGCGGCGCAGACCGGCCAACGCGATCAGCTCGAACATCGCAGACAGCCGGTCGCCGGCCGCTTCGTCGAGGAACCGGCCGACCTCTTCCGCCTCCCACGGCTCGACCTCCGGTGGCGTGTACGACGCCAGTTCCACCCCGTCCGCCGGGTTGAAACTGATCATCCGCTGCTTCACCGCGTCGTTCAGCGCGCTGCGCAGCATCTGCAAGACGTCCTTCACCGTCGCCGGACCGATCGGCCGCCCGGGGCGCTCCTGGGATGCCGTGGCCGCCAGCTTCAATGCCGTGTCGATGTGCTCGGCGCGCAGACCGGCCACCGGCAACTCCCCGAGATACGGCACCAGGTGCAGCCTGACGAACTGCTCGTAGCGTGCCCGGGTGGTCGGACGCAGCGCGTTCTTCCGGCCCAGCCAGTCAGTCAGGTAGGCGCCGACGGTCAGTCCGCCGATGTGCCGCTGACCGGCGCGGACATGACCCGCCGCTTTCTCCGCCTCTTCCTCTGCTGCCTTTTTCGTCTCGTACCCCGACCCGCTCAGCTCGGTTCTGCCGACCAGCGGGACCAACTCTTTGGGCACCCATATCCGGTAGGTCCACGATCCATGTGTCCGCCTGGTCAGCTCCGGGCACTGGCCACGGCTGTACTTCTTTTTCGTTTCCGCGTCCCGRCATCCGCACAGCTTCTCAACCTTGATCTTCACGGGCGTCCGTCTCTGCCAGCCGCTGTTCGATCTCCCGGGACAGCTCCCGCGTGATGTGGCCTCGGTGCGCCTGGCGCTCGTTCGGCTCCATGTCGCCGAGCGCTCGGACCCGCCGGTCACGTTCGTCGGTCAGGGAGTGTCCCCACAACGTGAGTGCCTCCATGACGACCGTTTGAGTCGATGCTCCGAGGCGTCGTGCAAGGGCCTCGTCCGCTTCTGTCGAGGTGATCGGCCGGATGCCAAGATTGGGATTGTCAGGCTTGATCGTCACGAGCAAGTCGGTGGATCGCAGGTGAGACGGCGTCCCTGAAAGCTGTTCGCGGACGTACGCCCGCGGCGCCACCGCTTGGGGCGACAGCCGGACGTCGCCATCGCCCGCGAAGAACTCGGCAGGCGCTACACCGATCGCCTCGGACAGCAACAGCAGCGTCCCGAGATCRACCGTGTCGCGGTCACCGCGTTCGATCGCGGCGACCCGTACGCGAGTCCAGCTCAAGCCGTGCCGCTGGAACGTCACGGCCATCTCGTGCTGCGTCCATTGCCACTGTTCGCGCAGACGGCGGAGGTTCTCGCCGACGATCTGGCCGACGCTCGCGCTCCCTGGCGGATCGTGCGCCACCCAGCGGACGCGTGGTTGCCGCTCGTAGGGCTCGGTCGTTGTCTCGCCTGTCGCCATGGCCCCCATCTTGACATGTCGTCCGGTCAGTTGCCGACCACGTCATCTGTCGACTATGGTCGGCTCCGTCCAGTCGATTGGTCGTCAAGCGACCGGATGACAGAGTCTGAGCGATCGAAGGAGTCCGACCGTGGCAACGCAGGACATCGCACCCTCACGCTTTCGGCAGTGGCGGACGGATGCGGGCCTGACCCTTGACGACCTGGCCGACCTCACCGGCCGGAGCAAGGGTTACCTGTCGCGCATCGAGCGCGGACAGCGCACACCGTCTCCGCTGGTGAAAGTTCAGCTTGCCCGCAGCCTCGGCGCACGGGTGCGCGACTTGTTCGACGTCGACCCCGTCAGGAAGGCATCGTGACCAGGCCGACCCCGGCGCGCGGTCAGTGGACCGCTGCCGACGTGCGCGGGCTCGGCGTCATCACGGACGTGGTCACCGCCGGGTCCGTGCTCGACATCGGGCCGACGAAGACACGTGAGCTGGTCCGTGCCGGCCGCTTCCCGGTCCCGGTCATCCGGCACGGGGAGCGTTACGTCGTCCCGGTGCGCGGCCTGCTGGACCTGCTCGGCGTGAGTGAGGGAGCCGTGAGCGGGTGAGGCCGCAGACAGCAACGCCCCGGGGTGCGGCTCCCGGGGCGGCTGAAGACGAGACACAGGTTGGCGACCGATCTCCCCGCGAGGGTACCGCGCCGGTCGCTGTCGACCGCCTCCGCACGCTCCTACACGCCCGGGCCGTCACGTCTGGGCGGCCGCTACGGCACCGCCACGACGAGATCGGCCACGAGGCCAAGCGGCTGGTCCGTCAGGGGGCGTCCCGGTGAGCGACCTCCGATCCCTGTTCACCCGCGACCCGGTCGGCCGCTGGGCGCAAGACAAGATCCGCGCCGCCCGTGCCGCCGGCCGGATCCCGTCCTACGGCTCGCCGGAGTGGGCGGCGCTGCCGGACGACGATCCGCGCCGGGCCGCGGCGATCCTCGTTGCCGCMGAGTCCTGGCGCGCCGAGGCCGACCCGGTGTGGCGCGACGCCGTCCACCGGGCCGAGCAGGACGGCGCGCGTGCCGCCTACCTGCGTGATGTCGATGCGCGCTGGGGTGAGATCCAGGCTGCGTGGCGGGAGCTCTCCCAGCACGTGGCCCGGATCGAACGTGCCCGCGCCGTCGGGTCCGATGTCGGGCTCCCGCTGGACGAGCGCCGCCGCCTGGCGCTGACGCCGCGGCCTGGCGACTATCCCGGACGCCAGGCGTCGGAGCGGAGGACCGCGTGAACGACGACGGCATGCTGCACGACCTGGGGTCCGGTGACATTGAGCCGGACGACGACGCTGACGGCTACGTCCCGCCGCCGAACAAGCCGATGACGGTCGCCCGTCACCTGATGGCCCGAGCCGAACGGGACGGGCTCTACACGCTGCGGCACTGGCGCGGCACGTGGATGCGCTGGGAGCTCACTCATTGGCGCGAGATTGACGACCGGGAGATCCGCGCCGACGCCTACAAGCGGCTTGAGCACGCCCAGTTCGCCGTTCGGGTCAGCGTCCGGGTCAAGGCCGCGGACGGTACGGAGACGACGCGGGTGGAGACCCGCGGGGCCGACTGGATCCCGACGAAACGCAAGATCGCCGAGTTGCTCGAGTCCATGGCCGCGATCACRCATCTACCGTCGACGATCGACCCACCGTCATGGATAGGTCCGGCTGAGCCGGGTGAGCCGGGTAAGCCGGGTAAGCCGGGTAAATATCAACTTAACGCGCAGGGGGGCCGGGATCCGATCGTTGCGTGCTCCAACGGGCTGCTCCGCCTGGCCGACCGTACGGTGGCCTCGCCGACCCCGGCGTTCTTCAATCTCGTCTCAGTCCCATTCGCCTACAGCCCGGACGCGCCGAAACCCGAACGGTGGTTGGCCTTCCTCGGCCAGCTCTGGCCGGACGACCCGGACGCGATCGCCACGCTGCAAGAGTTCTTCGGCTACGTCGTGTCCGGCCGGACCGATCTGCACAAGATCCTGCTCATCGTCGGTCCCACCCGGTCGGGCAAGGGCACGATCGGCCGCATCCTTACGGCGCTGGTCGGTAAGGGCAACATGGCCGGTCCGACGCTGGCGAGCATGGGCAGCCAGTTYGGGTTGTCGCCGCTGCTGGGTAAGCCGCTGGCGATCATCTCGGACGCGCGGCTGAACCCGCGGGACGGTCAGCAGGTCGTCGAACGGCTGTTGACGATCTCCGGCGAGGACACGATCGACATCGACCGCAAGCACAAAGACCCGTGGACGGGTCGGCTCCCGGCTCGGATCGTGATCCTGTCCAACGAGCTGCCGAAGTTCGGTGACGCCTCCGGCGTCATCGCCTACCGGTTCCTGGTGCTGGCCATGCGGCATTCCTGGCTCGGTCAGGAGAACCCCGGTCTGTCCGGCGAGCTGCTGACCGAACTGCCCGGCATCCTGAACTGGGCCCTCGACGGCCTTGACCGGCTGACGGCGCAGGGCCGGTTCACCGAGCCGGCAAGCTCCGTCGACGCCGTGCTGACCATGAAAGACATGGCCTCGCCGATGTCGGCCTTCGTCCGCGAATGCTGCGACATCGGACCCCGCCATGAGATCGCCGTGGACGTCCTGTGGAAGGCGTGGCGGGCATGGTGCGACGACTCCGGCAACAGCGCCGGGACGAAGGCCACCTTCGGCCGCAACCTTCAGTCCATCGCGCCGCAGATGCGACGGACGAAACCGCGCGGCCCGGACGGTAAGCAGGTCCCGACCTACAGCGGGATCACGCTCAAGTCCGATGTAGGGCCTGCAATGCAGAACTACCCGGCTCACCCGGCTCAGCCGGCTCAGCCGGACGTCCGGAGCCTGACTGAGCCGGGCAACGAGCCGGCTGAGCCGGGTGAGCCGGGCACTTTGCCACTGCAAGCCGTACACGAGAGCGCGCTACCCGCCGAGCTGGCCGACGTGCCACCTGACGAGATCGGCGACTGCGCCGCGAGATGCGGCCGGAAGATCCGCCGCTACGGGCCCCACGCGACCGGCACGCTGTGCCCCGCCTGCCTGGCCGTCCGCCGTGGTGGTGCCGCGTGACCGCGTCGCCGCTCCGCCAGGTTCTTTCCGACGTCGCGGCCGAGACGGGGCGTCCGATGAAGGACCTGACCGTCCTTGCTGCGCAGAACGACCCGTTCCGGATCGACACCCCGGCCCGGCATCGGGACGGTGAATGGCTTGCCATTACTGCCCGGGATCTCGGACTCGGCAACCGAAGGATTCACCTTCGCGGCCTGCACTACATGGTCATCGGCCGCCCCAAGCCGGATGGGTCGCCGTACACGAACACCGATGCCGACTGGACCTGGCTTCAGTCGGACGCGGGCAAGGCCGCCCGGTGGCTCCAGTACATCCCCTTCGATCAGATCGTCGACCAGCGCAACGCCGCGCCGACGGTGCAGATCTTCGAGCCGCCAGAGCCAGAGGCTTACCTGACGGTCGGGGTGCAGGTCGACATCCCCAGCGTCGACGACCTCATGCCCGCGGCCGAGCTTGCGGACTTCAACGGGACGCAGCCCTACAAGCTCGTTGCATTCGGCGAGAAGTCATCCCTTGCTGACGTGCTCGGCCCGATTGTCGAGCAGTACCGGGCCGATCTCTACCTTCCGACCGGCGAGATCAGCGACACCTTGCTCTACCAGATGGCCAGTATCGGCGCGGCGGACGGCCGGCCGATGGTCGTCCTGTGCTTCTCGGATGCCGATCCGGCCGGGTGGCAGATGCCGATCAGCATCGGCCGCAAGCTCCAGGCGTTCAAGGTGTCCCTGTTCCCGGATCTCGAATTCCAGGTGCACCGGGTCGCGCTCACGCCCGATCAGGTCCGCGAGTATGGCTTGCCATCAACGCCGCTGAAGGAGACCGAGAAGCGGGCCGACCGGTGGCGCCATGAGATGGGCGTGGAGCAGACCGAGATAGACGCGCTCGCTTCACTGCGTCCCGACCTGCTACGAGAGATCGCCCGTGACGCATTCGAGCAGTTCTTCGACACGACGCTTGATCAGCGGGTGTTTACCGCACAGGGTCAGTGGCTCCACGACGCGCAGCGTGCGATCGATGAGGGGATGAACGCCGCGGATCTCGACCGGTTGCGCGCTATGGCGACCGCGAAGCTCGGCCAGCTCCAGGATGAGATCGACCGTCTCAACTCCGCTCTACGGGTGACGGCCGAGGACTTCGAGTTGCCGCCGATGCCCGGGATGCCCGAGCCGCGAATCTCCCGTCAGCATGCCGAACCGCTGATCGACTCCCTGTGGTCGTTCGCCGAGCAGACGCAACGACTCATTGATTCCAAGTCCTATCGGCAGAACCGCGCCGGAATCGAGCCCGCCGACCTTGAAGGTGCCGCATGACCCACCGACCACGAACCCCCATGACCCGGGACCGGGTGACGTCAAAGCCGGCCGGGCCGCGGGCTCAGCGAGCGCGGTACCGGCAGCCATGGCCAGGGCAGACGGTGCCTCTCCCGTCGCTACCGACTCCGACCAGCGTCACCCGGTCCCGACCCCCAACCGCACCAACCGACACGAGAAGGAGCAGCACATGAGCATCTTCAGCCGCACCGCCCAGCCCGAGGCCGCGCCCGCCGACGACCTCGACGCCCGGGTCCAGGCCGCCGTCCGGGCCGCGCTGGCGCCGCCGGCCGACCCGGTGCCGGTGCCGCCGGTGCCGGCCGAGAGCACCGAGTTCGAGGTCATCCGCGACGCCGACGGCCAGGTGGTCGGCTACAAGGTCGCCGAGTCTCGGCACGGCGCCGTGGTCCGTGTGCTCGACCTCAGCCCGGCGGAGCGGGACGCCTACATCCAGGCCGGGGTCGTCGAGGCCAAGCGCGCCGTACGCGAGCGGATCGAGCAGGCCATGGCCGACGGCGCCCGGGCCTGACCCGGCGGTCGGAGCCCTGGTCACCCTGACAGCCGAGGGTGACCGGGGTGACCGTCACCCAGTGTCATTCGCAGCACCAAGAAAACTTCCGTCTATCTCGACTCATCGCAGGAGGGTTTCCGATGGTCGGAGCGATACGATCTACAAAATCCGCTCCGATCGAAAGACTCTCGCCGATGCCCGCACCGACCCTCGACCGGCCCCGCGCCCGTGTCACCTCTGAGCCGCCGACGTACGCGCGGCACGGCCAGCACTCGTACTTCCGCGACCTGGCCCGGTTCAAGCGCGGCGCCGACCCGGACGCGACCGCGCGCCTCGACCGCCACGCCCGCGAGACCCGCAGCCTCGACAGCACCGACGCCTCGGCCGGCTACTTCACCCCCCCGGCCTGGCTGGTTGACCAGTACGTCGGCCTGGCCCGGGCCGCCCGGCCGTTCGCCGACATCGTGACCCGGTTCGATCTCCCGCGCGGCGTCGACAGCGTCTACCTGCCCAAGGTCACCGGTGGTGGCACGGTCGCGATCCAGCCGACCGACGGCTCACCGGTGTCCAACGTCGACCTGACCGACACCTACATCACCGCGCCGGTGCGCACGATCGCGGGACTGTCCGACGCGTCCACCCAGCTCGCCGACCAGATCGGCGGGCCCGCCTGGGACGCTGTCGTCTTCGCCGAGCTCGCCGCGGACCACGCGCAGAAGCTCGACGTCCAGCTCTACGCCGGGACCGGCACGTCCGGGCAGGTCAAGGGCATCGACGCCGTCTCCGGCACCACCACGGTGACGTACGCCGATCCCACTCCGACCGGCGCCGAGCTGGCCCCGTTCGTGGCCCAGGCCGCCGCGCTCGTCGCCGGCAAGCGCAAGCTCGGCGCCACCCACTACCTGATGCACCCCCGGCGGGCGAGCTGGCTGTGGAGCGAGGGCATCGCCGCCGGTGTCCCGATCCTCAAGGACGGCCCGGACGGGCGCACCCTCAACGGGCTGCCCGTCGTCGAGGACCCCAACATCACCGCCGTCGCCGGGGCCGGCGCCAACGAGGACCGGGTCACCGCCGTCCGCGCGTCGGACCTGTACCTGTGGGAGAGCTCGCTGCGGACCGAGGTGTTCACCGAGATCTTGAGTGGGACGCTTCAAGTTCGCTACCGGCTGCTGTCCTACGTGGGCTTCATCGGTGACCGCCAGCCCGCTGCCATCGCCACCGTGTCCGGGACCGGCCTGGCGCTGTCCGCGGCCACCTGGGGCCCCTGATCGTCCGGTCCGGGCGCGGTGTTCGCGAGGGTCCACCGCGCCCGGACCGGCCACCCACGCCACCACGTCCACGGAAGGTAACCAGTGGAGATCACCGCCCACGCCCGGCAGTGGGGAGCCGAGTACGGCCCACCCGCGCACGAGATGGAAGCCCGTCACGCCTGGCGCCAGGCGCACCCTGCCGAGGCGGCCGCCGCCGACCGGCGCCAGGCGCCCCGGCTCGCCGAGATCCGACGCAAGGCGGAAGCACAGGCGCGGCAGCGCGCAGCCACGGCGCAGCGCAGCCGCAGCGTCGCGGCCTACCGTGCGCGGCTCGCAGCGCTGAACTGATCGCCGAACCCCCGGGGCCGGGTCGAAAGTTCAGGACCGGCCGGCCCGCTGACCCACACCCGTCGATCTTTTGGCGCGTCGCTTCACAGAGTGATTTTTGATCGTGAAAGTGTCAACGCACAGTGTTCGGGTGATGGCTACGCAGGGTGGGGGATCGGTCCACTCTCGGCCAGGCTGACCCCAGGAAGACCCGCCACCTTTTCTTCTCTCCCCAGTGTTTGTACAGGTCAGGGGCATCGTCGCGTTGCCGTCCAGCTCGCCGACGTCGGCCCGCGCCGGGCTGGCCGCGGTCACCATCCCGGACTCGCCGGCCGGCCTGACCGGCTGACGACCACGGCGTCAGGGGCCGGACGCGGTGTACGCGGGCTGGTCCGGCTGGCCCTGAAAGACCAGCATCACCGTGTCGCCGAGCGAGTGCGCCTCGCTGAGCCGGACGTCGCCCGGCAGGTAGATCGCCAGCGCGTTCRTCACCTCGGCCGCGGTCATGGCCACGTCCACGATGACCGTGACCCGGCCCGTGATCCGCGAGTAGTGCGCCGTCGCGCCGGTCGTCGGCAGCCTGCGGCCGGACCAGGCCGCGACGGCGGGCACCTGGTCCACGTCGTCGAGCTGGCCGTCGTCCTGGCGGTCGTCACGTGACGTCAGGGATGATCGGTCCATCGGTCGTACCTCCGTACAGGTCGGCCAACGAGCCCCGCCGGTCCCACAACCGGTGGGGCTCACTCATGTGCGCGAACGGGACGCCGCGCGAACGAGTGGTCACGGTAGCGCGTCTGGCACGACCGCAACAGCCCCGGTCGTGCATCGACCTATCTGCACTCAGGGTCGGCATGCGTGGAGCGCAACACCGGGCCACGACCGGCCACCCCGGACGAGCTGATCGGCATCGCAGAGATCCGGGCCATCCTCGGAGTCGGCAAGGCGCGCGCCTACACGATCACGAGGGACCGTTCGTTCCCGCCGCCGTGGTRCGAGGGGCTGGACGGACAGACCCGCCTCTGGCTGCGCGCCGATGTCGAAAGCTGGTTGGACCGCCACCGGCCCGGGTGGCGCGACGCCTGACCAGCTCACGCAGGGTGCGACCCGGGCGCTCGGTCGGAAACCGCCGCCACGACCATCGGTAGTGGCTATGGTGCTGTCCGCCCCGGGCGCGCGGGGAGCTGAAAAGGGTACGGATACTATCCGCACCCCTGGGGGTGACGGTCGAGCTCATCCGGCGGGTGGTGGCCGATGATCCGGCGCTCGTCGACCTGCTGGACCAGGCGTTGCAGAACCCGCACGGCGGGGACCGGAGCAAGTTTGACAATGTACAAGATGCACCGGAAGCGCCCACTGGGAACTCCGAAACGGCTGCTCTCCGCCGTCTCCGTAAGGAAGCCGACGCCGGCAACGAACAGGCCGCCGAGCTCCGCTCCGACGTCCTCGCCGGGCGCATCTCCGCGCATCAGGCGATGGTCCGCGCCGGATACCGGCCGAAGACCACGCCGTGGCCTGTCCGTGTCGGGTTGTGGCATCTCGGTTACCCGTATCGCCACAATGGCGTCATGGACCGCATGGTGACCGGCATCATCCTCCGCTGTAGTGACCACCGCCGGCCCAAGACCGGGCTGGACGCCTACCGCGTGCCGCCGCGGGAGCTGTGYGAGCGCTGCCGGGCCGTCGGCTGGTGGGATCTCGGTCTCGAGACCGAGAAGCCGGACCCGTCACCGAAGCCGTTCCGGCCGTTCCTGGGCCCGGTCTGACGGGTTGCGCATTCCCTACGCAGAAGTGCGTACGAGGGTGTCCATATTGTGGACACCCTCGGGTACTCACCAGGTGAGTACCCTTTGCGCACCCTCTACGGAGCGCTGCGTACTGCGTCACGCTGAACGGCCTTCGCCTGCTGGACGCCACGGCCGGACGCGCCGGTCGCCTTCGCGGYGCGCTCGCGGGATTCACGCTCATGCCTGGTTACGGTGGGTGTAGACGACTCCGGCAGATCTGCCGGAGTCAAAGTGGACCCAGAGTTACCGAGGCGGCTACTTGAGTCACCCACGGCTGCTGCTTTCCGTGCCGCTTCCGCCGCTTTCGCCGCATCGCCGATCGCCTTCTCATACTCCAGCGCAACCATCGCACGCTGCCCCGGATTCAGGTGCCGGCGGTCGAGGTTCAGGTCCCGCACCCTCCACGGACCGCTGCGTACACGACCATCGGTAGTGGCTATGGTGCTGTCCGCCCCGGGCGCGCGGGGAGCTGAAGGGTACGCACCTGGTGCGTACCCTTTTCGTCGTTACGTCCCGCACCCTCTACAGAGCGCTACGTACCCGAGGGTGAACATCCACCCGTCCCCGTTCACGCGACGAACCCCGGCCCGAGGGATTCTCGAGACCGGGGTCGCTGTCGCCGTGGCTACCGCCCGCGGGTGTCCGTCACCACCAGCTCCGCGGCCACATGCGCCAGCGCGCCTCTGAGGGCCGCCAGCGTGTCCGCGTCGACCAGGCCGTCACGCAGCACCAGGTGCGCCCGGCCKTCGCCGCGCTGGACTATCCAGACCCTGTCCGGCAGGTCCGGGATCGTCACCACCCGCATCAGGCACCGTCCCCGGCCAGGCCGTCGAGCACCGTACCGGCCCGGTCCCCGGCCATGACGGCCGCGGACTCGATGGCGCGCAGCATGAAGAGCGCGTGCCGGCCGGCAATGACCGCCGGGGATGGCGGAGTGCTCGGCGCGTCCGCGCCGGATGCGGCCTGGTCCCGTTTGATCAGGCCGCGCACGAAATCGTCGACGAGCATCAGAAGGTCGACGACTTCGCCCAACGAGTCGTCCGCCAGCGCGTCGAAGATCTCGGCCGGGTCGCCCGCGATCGCGTCGCCGAGTCCCGCCAGTATCCCCATCGCGTCCAACCGGGCGTACAGTGCTTTCTCCCGGCTCATCGGGCCACCTCCGCGTTACGTCGGGCGGCAAAGGCTGTCAGGGTCGCCGATGCCGTAACAACCTGGAACCGGCCATAGGCCGCGCTACGGACGCTCACCGGACCACCTCCCGTAGCTCGACCCCGGTCAGCACGTACACCGACCGGGCGATGGTCGCGGCCACGATCGCCGCCTCGTCGCGGCAGCGCTGCGGACGGGATCGGTCGGCCGCGATGACGTAGGCCGCGGCGTACTCCTCGTCGAGGCCGCCGAGACGCGGGTCGAGGGCGGCCTTCACCGGGCCACCTCCGCCGCATGCGCCTGGCAGGCGAACACCTGGCATCCGTCCACGACACCGGCCGGCACGCTGACGACGCCGGGGACGGTCAGGTCGGCGCCGCAGAACAGGCACACGAACCCGTCGAGAACGCCCGGGACGGTCGCCGCGTCGGCCGCCGGCTGGACGGTGGCCGTCAGGGTGACGTCACCATCGGCCGTCCGCATGACCGCGTACTCGGCCACCGCGGGCGGGACCGGCGGCACGTCCGTCACGTGACGACCGGCCGGCTCGTCGTCGGTCTGGCCGGTGACGTGCCGGTCAACGGGTCCGAACGGGCTGTCGACCCAGACCCGGCCAGGGCARCCACACCGGCCGTCGGCGATCGGGTCACCGCAGGTGGTGCAGTACGCGGTCGACGCCGGGTCGAGGTAGTCCACGTCGTCCGGGCCAGGGACGCGCACAGCGGCGCGGACGGCCGGCATGTCGTCGGGCTCGGTCGTGCACGGGCAGCCAGCCACCGTGCAGGCGAACACCACCCGGTGGTCGGCGATCGGGTGCGGGCAGCCGGGACACGGCGCGGCATCAGGCTGCGGGGAAGGCAGGATGGACACAGGTCTCTCCGCTCTGGAGACGAGGGTGATGGACCAGCCGGACGGGGGATCGGTCCGCCGGTCCGGGGATCGGGTGTCTGGGTGCGGCTCAGGCCGCGTGACGAGCGGCCAGCGCGCTACGGCACGCCGCGAGTCCGGCCGCCGCCGTCGCGGCTGACCGGGGGACCGTCGGGGTCGGTGTGGCCGTGGCGGGGCTGGACGGCACGTGAAGGCCCGTCCACAGCCCTGTCCAGGCCGACCACCAGCGGGCCGGGTCCGTCGCTCTGTGAGCCCGGTAGGCGGCTTGGACCATCGCGGCGACACCCACCCGGGCCAGGGTGGCGCGCACGCCGTCGGCCTGCTGGTCATCCAGCCCGTAGGCGGCACGCAGGCCCCGGGCGTGCAGCGCGTCCGCGAGTGGACGCAGGTCGTCCGGGACTGGCTGGCCGGTGGCCTCACGCGCGCGGCGCCGCGTACGACCGAAGGGAGTACGCGAGGTAGACACAGGGGATCGTCGGCCAGCATGACCGGGCTGCCCGGACACCGGCACGGGATCGGCGGACGCGGCTGGACCGCCGTCCGGGCGGATCAGCCGGTACCGGTTCGACCGCCGGCCGCCGCCGAGCTCGACCGCCAGGACGCCGGCCGCCTCCAGCGCGCGCACCGCACGACGGGCGGTCCGGTCGGAGCACTCGGCGCGCGCGGCGAGGGTGGCCATGGACGGGAACGCGCCCGACCAGGTCTCGGCGTCGAGGAACGCGACCAGCGCGACCAGGACGGCACGCAGGGACCGGACGGACACACCGCCGGCCGGGGTGAGGGTCAGCGCGCGGACGTGGGCGTACAGCGACGCCAGCGCGCGACGTGGGACGATGTCCACGGGTTCGGGCTCCTGTTGTGGCAGGGGATCGGATCAAGGCCCCCGGTCGGTGTTCCAGCACCACCGGGGGCCGTCCTGTTGGGACGTCCCAACAGTACACCGCTGTTGGGACGTTGCAATACCCTTTTCTCATGGACGACGTCGAGCGGGAGCCCTGGACTACCAAGGACATCGCCACCGCGCTGGGCGTCTCGCAGGAGCGCGCGCGGGTCATCTCGCACCGCGATGACTTCCCGACGCCGATCATCAAGAGCAGTCGTTTTCGCGCCTGGTCCGCTGACGACGTCGAAGCCTGGATCGCCGAGCACCGGCCCGACCGGGCGTCCGAGTAGGGCCACAGTTTCGTATTACGATACTGACTGTGGAGATCCACCGGTCGGCGCGCAAGCACGGCATAGCCGACGCGGACATCACCCACGCCGCTGCCCRCTACCTGGTCGCCTACCCCCTCGACGGCGAGGGCCCGCCGCGGGAACTCCGGTTCGGCCCGGACCGCGCGGGCAACCTGTTAGAGATCGTCGTCCTGTTCCTCGACGACGACACCGAGCTGATCATTCATGCGATGCGGATGCGTCCGAAGTACCGGAGTCTCCTGCCGTGACAAGGAGGGATGAGATGACCAACAAGACACCCACGTCGGGCGGTATCCCGGTGACCGACGAACTCGTGAGCACGCTCGCCGCGGAGGCCGAGGCCGGCTACGACGTCGACGTTCTGCGCCGCCGGGGCGGCCGGCCGCGGATCGGCGCGGCACCGGGGGAGGTCGTACCGGTCCGGCTGGACCCGGGCCTGCGCGCCGCACTGGCCGCCCGCGCGGACGCCGACCACACCAACGCCAGCGAGGTGATCCGTCAGGCGCTGCGCGCCTGGCTCGACGTCGCCTGATGAGCACGTCGGCACCGGCCCGACACCGCGTCCGGATGACCGTCCGTGACGGCGGTCCCGAGGCCCGGATTATGGCCGTTGATGATCGTTGGTCCCCAGACGGTACCCAGAACGGTTCCACCAAACAGCGTTTTTCGCCGATTCTCGCCGACTCTCAGCGATCAAAGAACCGTTGCGGCGTAAGGGATTCCGGCCCTCAGCGGTCATCCCCATTTTGCTCAAGATCGGGTTCAAATCCCGGAGCCTCCGCCCTTCGCGTACGGCGCCGACCCGTTCGGTCGGCGCCGTGACCAGGCAGAACGCTCTTTTCGATCAATTTTCGTCGAACCGTCCATGATCTTCGTGGGCGTGTTGTGGGCATGTCGCACCGTCCGCGGGATCGCCGCTGAGATCGTCTCGGTCGCCTGCTGACCGGCCGAGCGCAGCAGGTCGGTGTACAGCGCACCCGTGGCCGATGGCGCTGAGTAACCGATGGCGCTGAGTGACTGAGCCGCTCGGACACGAGGGCGAGATCGGTGCCGTCGGCGAACCGGATATACGCGGACGAATGCTGGAGACCGTGTGACCATCGGCGGGATGGCAAGCAACCGCCAATCTCGTCATTCACCCACGAAGTCGACCGGCGACGGCCGGTTCGCTGACATACGCGTCATGATTCACGGCGCCGGCGTGGCGTGAATCCTGCGAGCGGGGGCATCACCGACTCGACCACGCACTTCGGCGACCGACGCCCGTATCCACGGGAGTCGGTCACGTTCGAGAGCCCGATGACTCGAAAGGAGCCGCCATGCGTTTCGCGGCAACGCCAGCGGGCCACGCTCAGGACCGTGCCACGAAGGTTCGATGGTGGTACCTGCTCGCCGCAGGGACCGTCTTTGTCCTTTTTGCGCTGGCAATTCCACAGTTCGGTCTGACAACGGTTCGCTCGGTCGCCATACTCCTCGGAATCGTCCTGCTCCTCAGCGCCGCCAGTGAACTGCTGGCAGCAACGGCGACGGCGCGGGACTGGCAATGGTCCCATGTCCTGCTCGCCGTCCTCCTCGTCGCCGGCGGTGTGGCCGCGCTGGTCTGGTCCCAGCCGACCTTCACGGTGGCGGCCAGGATCGTGGCCTGGTACTTCCTGATCAAAGGCGTTTACGACATCGTCAACTCCTTCATCGCGAGACGGGCCGAACGTTACGGCGCGGCCGAGGAGGACCCCCGCGGAACAGCCCAGTGGTGGATGCCGCTGGCGATCGGCGTGCTCGAGATCGGCGTCGCCTTCTGGGCCGTCAGCTATCCGCGCCTCTCGATCTCTCTCCTGGTCCTGTGGGTGGGGCTCGCGGCCCTCTCCACCGGTCTGACGAAAATCGCGATGTCCTTCCGGAAACGTGGCCTCCGAGGGGACCTTCCGACCTTTTCCGAAGGTCATCTCCCGCCGGTGGGATTCGGTACCGGCGCAACCCGCGAGGCCGGACGAGTGGAGGCCGGACGAGCGGAGGAGAGCCGAGCCCGCGGATCTCTTTCGGAAGGACGGTGACATAAATCCCAGAAAAGGGACATGAGCCTCGGGAGGGGCGGTGACACACGTTCCGCCCCTCCCAGAAACGGCCCCGACGAGGGAGCACCATGCGTGGCCGGTCTCCAGGTCACCGACGCGATCCGCGGAAATCCGCTCGCGGGTTCGTTCGCGGCAGGCTCGAGCGCCATCGTCGCCACGGGCCGACCCATACGACGGGCCGGGGACGTCGGTCCCTGACTCGTTCTCGACCGCGGTGCTTCCCGGTCACGGGCTTCCCGGCGGTGAGCGCGTAGAGGGGGCACTGGCCATGAGGCCGTCGGCGATGCCCGATCGACCGTGACGGGCCGGTCGGCCATCTTCAGAGCGGTCCGTCACGGTCGGGATCCGGCTGTCGGAGTCCCGGCTGCCCGAGGCTGACACGGGGCATGGTGGACACATCCCGTTTTGTCGGCATCACGCCGTATCGTACTTACATGCGCCTGACACTCACCGTGGCTGACCCAGCCCAGGACGTCAGCGCGGACATCCTGCTCGACACCGATCCGGACGTGCCCGTCGGTCTGATCGCCGACACGCTGGTACGGCACGTCCGTCCGAGTATGCCGGCTCTCCCCGCACGTCGACCGCGCCTGTTCGTCGAGGGCCGCGCAGTCAGCGAGACGCTCACCGTYGCCGACTCACCGATCCGGGACGGCGTTCTGATCAGCATTGACTCACCAGCGGCCTGTCTTCCGCCCGAACCACCGGGCCTGGTCGAGGTCCGTGTGATCAGCGGGCCGGGTGCCGGGGTCGTCCACCGGCTCGGCCCCGGTGAGTTCACGGTCGGCACCGCGGAGACCTGCGCCGTGCGCCTGGACGACCCGGGCACCACCGCCGAAGCCATGACGATCACCGTGACGGTGGACGGCGCATGCCGGATCGCACCGGCCGCCACCCCTGTCGGCCCTGTCGGGCCGGACACCGGCGGCGTGCTCGTCGAACGTGAGCCCCTGGTCGGCGCGGTCGACCTGCCCGCCAGCAGCACCCAGATCACGGTCGGATCCGTGCTGCTGGCGATAGGCGCTCCGAGCCGGGCGGACGCCGCGCTCAAACCGTCCGACGACGGGACAGGGCTGGACTTCAACCGGCCGCCCCGGCTGCTGCCGCCGATCCGGCGGACACGGTACAAGCTGCCCGGCGAGCCGTCCGAGCCGGAGCGGCGTCCCATGCCGCTCCTGATGGCGACACTTCCGCTGGTTGCGGGCGTCACGATGGCCTTTGTCCTCCGCCAGTACTACTTCCTGCTGATGGCTGTCATCGGCCCACTGGGTATGATCGGCATGTACGTCTCGGGTAACCGGCACGGCAAGCGCAGCTACCGTAAACAGCTGGCCGAATATCACAAGCGGCGTCAGGACGTCGAGGGCGAYGCCGAGCAGGCGCTCCTCGCCGAACGCACAGCCCGCCGCGGCGACTTCCCCGACCCGGCGAGCGTTCTGCTCACCGCCACCGGGCCACGCGGACGCCTGTGGGAACGCCGCCGGGACGACCCCGACTATCTGCACCTGCGGCTGGGAACCGCCGACCTGCCGAGCGAGGTCGTCATGGAGGACCCGGCCGCGCAGGAACACAAACGCGAGATCACCTGGACAGCCCCCGACGTCCCGGTGACGATCGCCCTGCCCGAACGCGGCGTTGTCGGTATCGCCGGCCGCGGCGACCTCCCGCGGGTGCTGGCCTGTTGGCTGGCCGCGCAGGCGGCCGTCCTGCACAGCCCACGCGATCTCGCGATCTGCGTGCTCACGGACAGCTCCGGCAAGCAGGCCTGGGACTGGGTGCGCTGGCTGCCGCACTGCCGCCCAACYGAAGGCCAGGACGCCACCGTCCTGCTCGGGACGGACGACGAGTCGCGGGCCCGGCGGGTCGGGGAGCTGCTCGGCCAGCTGGGTACGCGGGCCGAGGCACGGGCGCGGCCGGGCGGTGCGAACCCRCTCACCGACGGCCCGGACGTGCTGGTCATCATGGACGGAGCCCGCCGGTTACGCTCCATCCCCGGCGTGATCTCCCTGCTGCGGGACGGGCCGGCGCTGGGCATCCGTTCGATCTGCCTGGACCGCGACATCCGGCTGCTGCCCGAGGAATGYCAGGCTGTGGCCGAGGAGACCCCGACAGGCCTGCGGGTCGTGGAGACCCGCACCGAGATCGTCCACGACGTCCGCCCGGACCTTCTCGCCACGGCGGCCTCCGCCGATCCCGAGCTGACGCTCACGGTCAGTGGTGCCGCGGCCTGGTGCGAACGTCTTGCCCGCGCTCTGGCGGCGGTACGCGACGTCGGCGGGGACGACGAGGGATCACTTCCGGTCTCCGCCCGCCTCCTCGATGTGATCAACCTGGAGCCTCCGACCGCGGCGGCGGTGGCCGCCCGGTGGCAGGTCCTTCCCCGCAGCACCGCCTTCCCCGTGGGCCTGTCCCTCGACGGCCCGCTCACGCTGGACCTGCGCCGCGACGGCCCGCACGGGCTGATCGCCGGTACTACCGGCTCTGGCAAGTCCGAGCTGCTGCAGTCGATCGTGGCGTCACTGGCTGTGGCCAACCGGCCGGACGCGATGGTGTTCGTACTCGTCGACTACAAGGGCGGCAGCGCCTTCGCCGACTGTGTCCGGCTCCCGCACACCGTCGGCATGGTGACCGACCTCAACACGCATCTGGTAGGCCGCGCCCTGGAATCGTTGTCGGCGGAACTACGGCGGCGTGAGCACATCCTGGCCGATGCCGGCGCGAAGGACATCGAGGAGTACACCCTCCTGGTCACCGCCGGGGACGCACGGGCACGCGGCGGCGGGCCACTGCTGCCGCTGCCCCGGCTGCTGCTGGTCATCGACGAGTTCGCCTCGCTCGCCCGGGAACTGCCCGCCTTCGTCACCGGTCTGGTCAACATCGCGCAACGAGGTCGCTCGCTGGRCATCCACCTGCTGCTCGCTACGCAGCGGCCCAGCGGCGTGGTGTCTCCCGAGATTCGTGCGAACACGAACCTGCGGATCGCGCTGCGCGTCACCGACGCGTCGGAGAGCACTGACGTCATCGGCACACCCGACGCGGCACGCATCTCGCCGTCGACCCCCGGACGGGCTTACGCCCGTCTCGGGCACGCATCCCTGGTCCCCTTCCAGTCCGGACGGGTCGGAGGCCGCCGACCCGCTGGCACCGCTGGCACCGCTGGCACCGCTGGCACCGCTGGCACCGCTGGCACCGCTGGCACCGCTGGCACCGCTGGCACCGCTGGCACCGCTGGCACCGCTGGCACCGCTGGCACCGCTGGCGATGATCTGACTCCGCCCTGGGTCACCGCGCTGACCTGGACCGCGTTGGGGCAGCCTGCGCCGGCTCCCCCTCGGCCACGGACGGCCGACAACGAGATCACCGATCTGAAGACGCTCGTCGAAGCGGTCCGGGACGCGTCCACCATCCTGAGGGTCGAACCCGGGTGCAGCCCCTGGTTACCACCGCTACCGGAACGTCTTACCCTACGGACAGTCACCACATCCACGTCCGAATCCRGCTCTGAGGGACCACACATCGTCTCCCGGCGGCCGCATAGCGGCGGTGTCTCCTCGCAGCCGCGCGGCGRCAGCCCGGGCATGCTGCCTCCCGTCCCGATCGGACTGGCAGACCACTGCGACCGCCAGGCGCAGCTTCCCTACACGATCGACATCGACAACGGGGGCCACCTGCTGTTCGTCGGTGCGCCACGGTCCGGACGGTCGACGGCTCTGCGTACCATCGCCGGCTCGATAGCCGCGTCCATCTCCTCCAAAGATGTGCACCTGTACGCGTTGGACTGCGGCAACAACGCTCTGGTACCGCTGGTTCACTTACCGCACACCGGAGCCGTGGTCAGCCGGGACGCGCCGGAACGGGTACAGCGACTGCTCACCCGAATCATCGGCGAGATCGTCGAACGCCAGGAGATCTTCGCCGTCCGGGGATACGCCGATCTCGCCGAGCAGCGATCGGCCGATCCTGAACATCCGTTACCGTATCTGCTCCTGCTGATCGACCGGTTCGAAGGTTTTCTGGCCTCCTTCGAGGAAGCCGACGGTGGAGCGCTTGTGGACATGCTGACCCGGGTGCTGCGGGAAGGGCCGTCCGTCGGCATCCGGGTCATCATGACCGGCGACCGGCGCAGCGCCTCCGGACGGTTCAGCGCGGCGATCGAGAACAGGTTCATGCTGCGGATGGCCGACAGGTCCGACTACACACTGGTGGGTCTTGCACCCGCGRCTGTGCCGGACAACCTGCCGCCAGGCCGGGGGTTCCAGCTCGAAGGATCGGTCGAGACCCAGATCGCCCTGCTCGACGACGATCCGTCCGGTCGGGCGCAGGTGGCGGCGCTGCACCGGCTGGCCGAGGCGGCTGCCGCGCGAGACGGCGTACCGGCCGGGCCAGGCAGCGGTGCCCGTGAAGACCACGGCCGCCCGTTCCGCATCGACGTGTTGCCAGCACGTATCACGGTCACCGAGACCGAGGCGCTGCGTCCGGGCTCGGGACACAGCTCACGGACGGGCCCGCCGGCACGCCTGGATCCGAGCCCGCGCCCACAGCTGAGCCAGCTGATGGGCGCGCTGGTGGACGGACCCGAGGGCCCGCTGCCGGCCGGGCAGCCGTCGGTGCCGGCGGGTTGGCCGGGTCCGCAGCCAGCGCCGCTGGTGGCTCTGATCGGTGCGGGCGGTGACGAACTCGCCCCGGTTGAGATCGATCTCACCGCCGACGGACCAGGCTTCGTCATCGCTGGGCCCGCGCGTTCGGGCCGCAGCTCGGCGCTGCTGACCATGGCGGAGTCCCTGCTGGCGGGCGGCGCCCGACTGCTGCTGCTGACCCCGCGACGCTCGCCGCTGTCCACGCTCGCGGACCGACCAGGTGTGATCGACCTGTTGGGCGCGGAGGCAGGGGCTGCCGGCATTGACGCGGCGCTGGCAGCGGCCGGCCCGTCCGGTGGCCTGGTTGTGATCATGGATGATGCGGAACTGCTGGCCACGGCCCCGATCGCCGATCGCATAACCGAGTTTCTCAGGACCGCGCGTGACAGCGGATGCGCATTCGTCGCCGCAGGCACCACCGGGGATCTGACCAGCCAGTACCGGGGGTTCATGGTGGACGCCCGCCGGTCACGATGCGGGGTGATCCTCGCGCCGGGAACGCCCAGCGATGGCGATCTGTTCGGCATCCGGCTGTCGCGTAACACCGGGGGCGGCACGCCGCCCGGTCGGGGCCTGTTCGTCCGCCGTGGAAAAACAACGCCGATTCAGATCGCCTACCACGAATAAGGACACCACTGTAATGACCCGCCCGAACCTTCCGACCATAACGGTACGAATCATGACATCACCACAGGACAAATCGCCCTGCAGATCCCCGTGGATCACTACGGCTTTCGATCGAAGAACTCTTGACGACCCTCCGCACACTTACCAGGAAAGAACATTGGACAAACGGTAGAGAAGCATCGGATGACAATCCGATGACCGCCGCCCTCGACGCGCGTCCGTCCTGTCACAGGGCCGGCCCCATCCGATGATCGCTGTCATAATATTTGCTCTGAAAAGATACAGGCGTCAAAACGTGTGCGTCTTCCAGCCGAATGGTGCTATGAAGTAGCGGTGTCCGACAGCCGTCTTCCCGGGCGTGGCGCAGATCCCGGTCAGGAGTCACCTGGTGACCGGCCTGTTTCCCGGGCCAGGCCGGCCACGGGATCATCCGGGAAACGGACCGGCCGGTTTTCCGGGCAGCTTCCCGGGCCGGGCCGCCATGTCACGGAACCACCCAGGAATCCGAGCGGCCTGTGCGCCATCGGGTCCACCCATGCCCGTGCAGGTGCCACCGAGCCGCCCGAGGAGCCAACCGGCCTCCCAGCAGCTGAGAGGGCGGGACCAACGGATGCGGACGGCACTGAGCCGTTCGGAGAGCCGACCGGCTCGACCGGCCGGCTACAGCGTCGCATCGGCCTGGCCGACGCGGTGCTCCTCGGGCTTGGCTCGATGCTCGGGGCCGGGGTGTTCGCCGCGTTCGGGCCAGCGGCCCATGCGGCCGGAGCCGGCGTTCTCGTCGGCCTCGCGATCGMGGCTGTGATCGCTTACTGCAACGCCATGTCGTCCGCGCAGTTGGCCTCGCTCTACCCTGAGTCCGGCGGAACATACGTGTACGGACGGCGTCGGCTCGGCGCCCGCTGGGGCTTCGTCGCAGGCTGGGGCTTTGTGGCCGGCAAGACCGCAAGCTGCGCGGCCATGTCCCTGACCGTCGGCGCATATGCGTGGCCGCAGCATCCCCGACCGGTCGCGGTCGCCGCCGCGGCGCTGCTCACCATGGTCAACTATTTCGGCGTGAGCAAGACCGCCCGGCTGACCCGTGCCCTGGTCATACTCACCCTGCTCGCGCTCGCTGTTGTCGTGGTGGCCTGTCTGGCGGGCGGGACCGCCAGGACAGCGCGGCTGAGCCCGTTCTGGTCTGGCAGCGGGCTGGACGCCGTACGCGGGGTACTCCAGGCCGCTGCTCTGCTCTTCTTCGCGTTCGCGGGTTATGCCCGGATCGCCACCCTGGGCGAGGAGGTCCGCGACCCGGCGCGGACGATCCYGAAAGCGATCCCGACCGCGCTCGGGATCACGATTGTCGTCTACGTACTTGTCGGCCTGTCCGCGTTGCTGGCGGTCGGCCCGGAACGTCTGGCAAACGCTGTGGACCCGTTGGCCGCCGCGACCGGCGCCGGCAGCCTGAGCGTGCTGACTCCTGCCGTCCGTGTGGGCGGAGCGGTCGCAAGCCTCGGTGTCCTGCTGTCGCTGCTCGCCGGGGTCGGACGCACCGCCCTTGCCATGGCCCGGGAACGTGACCTGCCGAACTGGCTTGCGGCGGTACACCCACGGTATGCGGTTCCACACCGCGCAGAGTTACTGCTGGGTGGGATCGTCATCGCGGTGGTCATCGCCTCGGACGTCCGAGGCGCGATCGGTTTCTCCAGCTTCGCGGTTCTCGTCTACTACGCGATCGCGAATGCCAGCGCCTTCACCCTCGACGGCCCGCGACGCCGCTGGCTGCGCCCACTGTCGCTGCTCGGCGGTGTCGGCTGCCTGGTTCTCGCTCTCATGCTGCCGGCTGCTTCGGTCCTGACCGGCTTCGCCGTTCTCGCCATCGGCGTCGTGATCCGTGCTGTGCGTAGGCCATGTGCGTAGACCACAGGCACACGGGRCCATACCAATCACGCCCCGCAGTCCCGCTCCGCTATCACACCGTCATGCCGGAGCAGTGAACTCTCCGCTATCGGTAACGAACCGGAAGGTCGAGGTCACCGCGTCGAACAGGTCGTGTAATGCGTCCACGAGCACGAGGTTCGGGCTGGAACAGGAGATCAGGGYCACCTGGTCGGACCGTGGGACCGGGGCGAAGGTCTGCATCATCGTCGTCCTGATCCAACCAGCCCGATCGGGCAGTGAGATGTCCTCCACCCCGTACRAGCGGGCTRCCTGTCCAACATAAGGAAGATCGACAAGAGTCACTGTGGTCCAGGTGTCGTCCTGTGATCGGGCGACCCTCTCCGACAGAGAGGACATGATTATTGATGGAGTCACCTCGGCCACGCCGACAACCCGGGCATCATCTGGTGCAGGAAGCGTGGATACGGTCACGCTGGCAGACAAACCTGCGCCTTCTACCGCCTCGGCCATGACACCGCAGAACAATGCGCCGCCGGTCGCCGCGTCACGGGCGGCGTGTCGGAGCAGCCGGGAGATCGCCGCACGGTTCGCCGCGAGTTCGGGAACACCCCGTGTGCGCTCCCGAACCAGAGCGTCGATGGATGCCCTGCGGGTCACCGGATTCAGGTCGACCTCGAACCAGGTATCGGGAATACTGATCGAAAAGCCCAGGGCCATGGGCTTTTCGGCAGCAACATGTTCGCTCAGTCCCCTCCTCCTCCTTCGCTGGCGAGCTGCGACGCCTGGATCAGCCCGGCGCTCAGATCGGAATCGACCTGACGCAGGGTCTCCGCCGACTGGGAGGCCATCGTCGCCAGTTTGTTCGCATTGTCGTCGATCTTCCTGCGTCCGTCCCTCCAGCCGTGCTCGAAGTCGCCCAGGGCGTCCTCGATCTCGGTCGATCCCATCTGCCCCCGGTAGCTCTCCAGCATCGAACGGGTCGCGTTCATCGCCGAACGGATCGACATCAGATTGCTGGCGAGCAAGTCCAGCCCAGGAAGATCGACCGACAGCCGGTCAGCGGTCATCGCGCGCAACCTCTCTTACCGTGGTCCCGTCCCATGACAGAACTCCAGCGCCCCGATCCGTTCGCGGGAGACACAAGAAAAATCGCAGACGCCGCGGGGCATGACGTCTGTCGCCGGCCTTCTGGGTAGAACCCGAGCCTGGCAGGGGGGAGCCACCGGGCATGACGGCCGACCTCCCTGTTGCGTCCGGACGGGCACAGAAAATCTCCGACACATGGGAAAGTCTTATCGGACGGAAACTGCCTCTCGAAACCGCCTCTCGACGGCCCGGAACCGCCCACGCGCTGCTTCCCAGGACCGGCAGGCTGCTTCCCAGGACCGAACGCGGGGAAACGTGACCGCGTCCCGCCGTCGGCCCGTCAGTCCTGGCCGCGCAGCGAACTTGCGAGCTGGGCATCAGCGGTCCGGAACACGTCAGCCRCCTTCTTCAGGTAGTCGGCCATGCCGTCGAGCCCGGCCAGTGTGCTGGTTACACCGGTGTTGAACCGGTCGTAGAACCCCTGGAACTGCACGCTGGACTGGTCAGTGACATATCCACCGGCGACCAGGGCGTCGACCATTTTCTTCAGCACTACAAGCTGGGCCTCGATGTCGACCCTGCCGTTCCTGAGCCTGCCACTGGCATCGTCCATCTCCTGGTACGTGACATTGAGGTTGGGCATTATCAGACCCTTTCAGACATGTCTTTGGCAGTGAACACGGACCGCGTAAATGATCAGCCATCTTGGCAGCACAACACGATCTCGGGGCCACGCCGACCAGAAGCGGTGTGTCAGATGCTTCCCGTCATGGCCCAAGAATATCGTTCAGGCGGACGACGCTGTCGCCGTGCCTCCGACCGCACCCACACTGCTTTTGACGAAACACTTCTTTTTGACGAACACGGCACCGGATCGATGCCAAAATCCGCGACCCACCCCCAAAGATCATGGGTACAGGGAGCGACCCGACAGCCTCACCGCCAGGAAGTACCGCACACCAACGCCGTTCACGATGCATTTCGTACGCTTTGCGCCCATCCGCCTTGTACCGGTTTACACCATGTCCCCGGCTCGTGACAAGGCCGCTGGGAGAGCGGCGTCGACACGGCCGACCGCGTGATCGCCTTGATCCGGGCGCTGACTCCGGTTGCCCGCCGTTATGCCGGATCGGCAGTCAGGTAGCCCGGTTATCCACAGCCAGGTTATCCACAGGAGAGGCCACACGGTGGCAGCTCCGCCCTTTGGCGGCAGACGATGGGCCCCGTGACACCGTCCCACCTCGACCGGGCCAGCCAGCGACGGTCAGCTCCGCCCGCCAGGCTCCATCCGATGGGGTGGAGCCTGGCGGAAGCCGACGGGCGGGCTGGCCGTGACCGCGCTGTTCCCCAAGATTCTCTCCAGCACGGCCATCCTCTTCCCGGCTATCCTGTGCCCGCCCGCCGTGGATAAGCGCGGCCGACGTCCCGCCCTGGTGCCGACAACAGTGACAAGCGCACCGGGGGATGTACGCCTGACCGCAACGACGGAAATGAGTGCGCATGGCGCGAGCGCGTCGCTGGACGACAGCCGGAGCACCACGGCACGACCCGGCGAAACCGCACGCTATCATCCAGTTACAAACCAGCAGGTTCCCCTCGTGGCTCCTCCCACGGAGGGGGCTGGAGGGCCGGTGGGCATCCGGGCGCAGGMACTACCGAGACACCACGACGCACACCCATCCGTTGTCCTATCCGTCATACTGACGACAGGAATGATGGTTGCACTGATGAGGCGACGGCCACGATCCAGGGGCGGCAACCCCCTCGGTCAGATCAGGACCGAGCTCCGTCTCGCCGCGGACGTGGGGGCGGCCCGGTTCCTTGACCAGGCACTGCGGCTTCTCGCCGCGGAGCTCACCGCGGCCGGTCGCACCCTGCCATCCGTGTATGHGGCAACCGTCTCCGACAACGAACTCGTTCTGCATCTCGCGCCGGCCGAACCTGACGGACCTCCTCCACCATGGYAGGCCGGCCGGACAGCGGGTACCTGGCGTATCGAGCGGACCACCAGCACGGTCGACGGCCTACTCGTCGACGACGGCCGGAGAATTCCGGTGGACACACCAGCCCCCTATCCAGGGCTGGCCGTCATGGGTACGGACGATTGGGGATCTCGTGTTCTCGTCGACGTCGAGGCTGCTCCCGGAATCATCAGCCTCGGTGGGGACGCCGCGCTCGCGCGGGAAGCGGCCGTGTCCATCGCGGTGGAACTGGCCACAAATCCCTGGTCAGACGATCTCCGCGTATACATGACTGGATTTTCCGGACGTCTCGTGCCGATCGCCCCGGACCGGCTGCGATCCGGTACCAGCCTCGGTGACGTCCTGGACGAGTTGGAAAGTCGTCGGTCGCGGCGCGGTCGGGTAGCTGGCGGCGAACCACGAAACGGTGGCTCCCTCGGCCCGGTGCTCCGGGGACGGCCGGCCGCCCGGCATCAGGCCCTGTGGGCGCCGGAGCTGCTGATCCTGGCCGCCCCTCCGTCCGAGCGGGAAGCAGCACGGCTTTCCGCTCTCCTCAGGGATCCCAGCCAGGGAGTCGGTGTTGTGACCGTCGGCGATTCGACCGCCGCACGCTGGCGCTTCACGGTGAGCTCGAACCGCAGGCTACATCTCGGCGTCCTTGGTCTGGAGATCAGCGCTCAGACGCTGAGCACGCGCGAGTACCCCGCCATTGTCAGGATGCTCCGTAAGGCGGGCACAGCATACGCACTTTCCGGCCAGGAACGCGCCACATCACGTACCGCAGAAACGGAAACCACAGGTCCTGGTCCCGACCATCCACACCCCGCATATCCGCCGCCGCAACGGATCTCCTCCCCAGACGCACAGTCGCCGCGCCGTCCCGGCCCCGGGAACGGCACAGCACAAGTGGACGACCGTCGCCGCGGGAGCGATGACGCCACTGTGATCACCGCGTTCCCGGATGAATCATGGCCGGCCTCCACCTCGAATCCCGCCCAGGAGCCGACGCCGTGGGTGCCCGAAATTCCACTGTGGATGCGTCCAGAGGCATCCACAGTGGAATCAGAATCCCTCCCGCACAATCATCCGCCAATTCCACCGGTGCCGTCGGTACCTCCCCCGTCAGCGCCGCCACGGACCCCACCGATGTGGACCCCGTCACCGCCCCCGCGGACGCCTCCACCGGCCATCGCTCCCCCGGTTGGCCGACCGCCCAAACCCCCGCCGCCCCCGAGCGAATCCCCGCTACGACTGACGACAGAGCATACGGACAGCATCAACCCGGCAGGTCGTGTCCACAGCCCTTCCCCGTCTGTGGACACCTCCTCCCGCGGAGGCGATTCCCGAGGAGGCGATGGTGTCTCCATCTGGCGCAACAGAGCGATGCCAGCCTGGGATCTCCAGGTGTCCGGGGCCTCCGGGATGGCGATGGAGCCTGTGCCGCCACGTGCTCCTGGTGCACGTAGCGTCCAGCCGCATCCGTTTCCACCGTCGACCGCGTTCCCGGCCGAGGCCTCTCGCCTGCCGTCCACGCCGCCGCCAGGCGAGCTCTGGCCGCCACCGCCGACACCGGCACCGCGGAAGACGACAGGGCTGCTGGTTCAGCTTTCCGGGCGAACCGCGGCGGGCGAAGCCCTCATGGGCGAGGCTTCCGGTGACGGCGGCCTACCTCAGACGGATCCGCCTGGCGACAGGGCCCTGTCCACCCTTCCGGCTGCACTGCCACAACCGGTTCCGCAACCAGTTTCCCAACCACCGACAGTCCTACCCGTGCTACTACCGGCAACTCTGGCATCGCCGCTGGCTCTGCCGGTACCAGTGACACCTCCGGCCGAGCCTGGAGAACTGTTCCGATCAACCGATGTCGAAATTCGGATCATGGGAGAGATCGCCGTCGAGGCACCCGGTCCCTGCGATCCGGATCGTCGGGAGTTCCTGACCGAGCTGGTGGTGTATCTCGCCCTGCATCGCTCGGGAGTGCTTTCCAGCGCTCTCAGCGCCGTGCTCCTGCCGCCAGAGACTCCTGACAATGTGCTCAGCAATGAGCTCGACCATATAGCCGGCTGGCTCGGGACCAACGACGAGGGCCTCCCGCATATCACGGTCAGTGACAACGGATGCTGGAGCCTTGCTGGCGACGTCCGGTGTGACTGGGATCTTTTCGTCGCATACGCCCACCACTCCGCTCAACCGGAGTCGGACTCCGAAAACGATCTGACAACAGCATTACGACTGGTCACCGGACCGCTGTGGACAAACCTGCCGGCAGGCCGCTATCGATGGCTGGACTCAAGCAGGATCAGGACGATCACCTCCACCGCCGTTGTCGATGTGGCCCATCGGCTTGCTAGCCTGACGCTCAGTAATGGAGATACCGCTACCGCCATCGCGGCGTGCCGAACAGGCCTGCGTGCAGCGCCAACAGCCGAGGTCCTGTGGCGAGATCTGCTACGCACAGTAGCTGCCCGCCATGACCGCAAGGCCCTGGAAGCAGTGATCAACGAGATGTACCAGATGATCGCACCACAACGGACCGACCTCAGCATCCAGGCGGAAACGAATGCGCTGGTCCGCGAGCTGCTACCGGGATTCCGTCGGCGGCAACAGAGCAGCAGTAGAAGATCAGCGATAACAGGCAGATAGAGAACATCTCTGACTGGCAGACGACCGGCCGCTCACTGTGCCTGCCGGATCAGCCGTACACAGAAAAATCCAGGCCACCGAACCGAGGCCCTGCAGTGTTGCCCTCGTCACGGTCCGGTAGYCCACGTTTTCGGGGCCGGTATGGCGTTTCAGGGTCAGTATGGCCTGCCAGCGCGGTATGGCAGCGGGCCGGGAGGATAGCTCGGCGGAGGCGGCTGCCATGGCCCCGGAACAACCCGCGGACCCCGCAGCGTCCCGAGAGCCGCCAGGACCGCAATTGCTCCGAAGGCGGCGAGATGGATGCCCGACAGATCCAGGATGGTCTCACCAAGACGTATCACGACATCGCCGTTTCCCCAGGCCAGCACGACATGCCGTAGCAGCGCCACCGCAATAGCCACTCTGGCCGCGAACAGGAAGAGCCGGTCCGACCAACGATCGCCGAGAAGACCGAGAGCCAACAGTCCGATCAGCACCGCAAAATTGTCGACCGCATAAACGTAGAGGTCCGGATGAAACATCTCGAACGCGCAGAGTCCGACCACAATCACCGCGGTGAAGAGCGTGACGCTGCGGGGCTGCGCGAACAACGTGGCGAGAAACAGCACGCCACCGATCACAGACGTTCCGACCAGGCTCGGCTGCTCGGCGAGGACGTAGGCCTTCCAACGCAGCTCCGCGGAGACGAACACGGCGATGCCCATACCACCGACGAGCAGGCAGAAGACGGCCCACCGGCCGAAGGTCCAGCCGGCGGTCCAGCCCCGCCAGCCCAGAACGACGACCAGGGCCGCGGCGGCGCCCGTTACGATCAACCATCCGCCGACATCGGGCGAGGAGCCGAACTCCTCCTGGGCGAAGCTGAGCTCCGCGATCGACATGACGGACAGACCGACCACACACCCGGCCGCGAAATCACGCCAGGCGCCCCAGCGGTTTCCGACCACCAGACCGGCAAGCATCACCGGCAGCGCAAGGAACGCCACCGTGAGCTCCCCGAAAACGTCCCATATGTCGTAACCACCGATAATCGTCGGTGTCCGCGCGGTGCTGGCCCGCGAGATCAGAGGGATGGCCGTAARCACAGCCGCTGCCAGCAGAACCGCCAGAACTGGTACCGGCATGGGCGACGAACGGCCGAACCGTCCCTGCTGGGGTGGCCCGGGCGGGGTGAGGATCCCGTGCCGGTCCGCTGCGGACGGCGGAGGCTGCGATGGGGGCTGCGCATCCCGGAGACCGCCCTGGACGGGCTGCTCCTCGGCCTCCCACGGTGGGAGCGGAGGTCCGACCCGAGTGCGGCCCGTTTCAGGCGGTGGCGGTGGCGTCTGCCACCCCGGCCAGCCGGGTTCCTGACCTCGGCCAGCGGATGGCTGAGGCGGCCCGAACGGACCACCTGCCAACGCGTCATCCAGGCCAAGGCCGCCGCGAGAGACACGGGTGGCGACCCGTTCGGCATCTGTGACGCCGTATATCTGCCGTCCGGTGAGGCTGGCCACCGCATCCACGGCGGCGCAACGCTGGGCCGGCGATTTCGCCAGCGCCCGGGCGACCACGGAGGCGAACGGCTCCGGAACTCCTTCGAGATCAGGAGCGTCTCCCAGGACCCGGGCCATCGACGCCGCCGGCGTCGCTGCCGCGAACGGATGCCGGCCCGTCGCAGCGAACGCGACGCAGGCACCCCAGGCGAAGATGTCGGCGGCAGGCCCGGCCCGCTCTCCGGAAAGCTGCTCGGGAGCCATCCAGGCAACGGTCCCGATACTGAAGCCGGTTCTYGTGTTCATGGTGGCGTCCGAGAGTCGGGCGATACCGAAATCGATGACCTTCGGCCCGTCCCAGTCCATGATGATGTTCGCAGGTTTGAGATCGCGATGCACCACACCAGCCGCGTGGATGACGACCAGTGCCTCGGCAAGACCAACGGCAAGGCTCATCAATGTCGGGCCGTCCAGACGGCCACGACGGCGTACCGCGTCCGCCAGGCTCACCCCGTCGACGTAGGCGGTCGCCATCCAGGGGCGGGGGGCGTCCACGTCAGCGTCGAGGACCTCGGCCACGAAAGCGCCACGAACCCGCCGAGCAGCGGTGACCTCCTGACGGAAACGAGCTCGGAATTCGGGATCAGCCGCCACGTTCAGATGCGGAAGCTTGATCGCGACAGGCGTGTCGTCCGGAGCGAAAGCCTGATAGACGACTCCCATACCGCCTTCGCCGAGACGGCCGTACAGCCGGTAGGGCCCGACGGAACGCGGATCGTCAGCAGCCAGTGGCGCCAGCACCGGCTCCCCTCTCGCCAACCCCCATCACGAGCGGAGAGTACCCGACCGGACCAGCCCGACCTGCCTTCCAGTCAAAAATCAGCCAGGTATCCACCGGCCGTCAACACGTCCGCGACAGGGCCATCACCGAGACCGGACGGGCGGAACGGACAAAGCAGGCGCGAGGATCGCCACCGTTGCGGCGAGAACAACCACAACGATCATGGCGGCGCGCAGGCTGATCATTTCCGCAAGCCCTCCGACGATCGGTGGGCCTATCAACCAGCCGACATATCCAAAGCTCATGACCCTGGCAACAGTGGCGCCAGCGGACGGAGACGGAGCGGAAGCACGAGTTCCAAGTCGTCCCGCCGCCGATATCGTCGACGGGACGACGCATGCCATTCCGACACCAATGATGCCAAAACCTATGATCCCGCCAAAAATACCGATACTGGTACCGGCGACGGCCAGTGCGGAGAGGAACACGACACTCGTGATCCCGGCCGAAACCCGGACCAGGCGRGCGGCTCCGACAGCGACCGTCACCCTGTCACCCGCCAGTCGCCCGACCAGCATCGTCCCGGTGAACAGAACGAAGCCGATGCCCGCGACATCCGCGGACGCACCCGTCACATCCCGCAGGTAGAGAGCACTCCAGTCCGCGGCCACACCCTCACACAGGAAACTCGACAGGCAGATGAAACAGAGCGTGCCAAGTGGACGACCAGCACCACGACGGATGTTCAAACCACGTTGAAAACCACGGGAACACCGCGATCCAGGCGAATCGGACGCCACCCTGGGCGTCCTGCCCGCGGTCGCGCCGGCCGCTCCGGATCCCTCGGTTTTCTCGGCGTCCCTGCTCTCGTCGGCCCCCTTCTCGAAATCCTCGTTCTTCTTGGCCGGCTGGTTTTTCTCACGCTCCTCGACATCATCGAGAAAAGAGACCGGAGCCGACACGGGAAATACCGGACAGTCACAATCGCGAATTGGCATCGCGGGCTCGGCCATTATGACGTCGACAGCCGCATCCGTAGCATTTCCGGCGTTCCAGCCGGTCGTGTCACCGACAGCCCTGTCGCTGACAGCGACATCTGTGCCTGCTATGTCACCGATACCCACGACGCCGGCGGTATTTCCCCTCTCTACCGAACTCCCCGTATCCATGCTCCTCGTATCCATGCTCCCCATGTCCATCACGGACGTGTGACGCGCGCTCAGCATGTCGCCAGGAGCGGACGCGTCGCGCGGCAACATCATCAGGGTTGACGGAAGGCCGATAGCGAGTCCGAGCACGCCGACGCCAGCAAGCTGCCAGCCGAGCGACGTCTCCATGGCTGCTCCTGCCGCCCCCAGAGCGGCTCCGACAAGCGCACCAGCCGTCCACGCCGCGTGCAGCCCCGACATGATCGGACGCCCGTAGCGTCGTTCCACCTCGGTGGCCTGAGCGTTGACCGCGACGTCGAGCCCACTGCCGCTGGCCCCCCAGAACGCGAGCAGCACAAACAGCATGGGCAGGCTGCCAGCACCAGCGATGAGTACCCCGGCGGCGCAGTACACGACAAGGCTGACCCGGATCACAGGAATACTGCCGACACGCCCGACGAGAAGACCAATGGCCCACATGATCAGAACTGCGCCGGCCGGCGCTCCAAGTAACGCCAACCCAAGCTCGCCCTCACTCAGCGCAAGCGACGCTTTCACTTCAGGGATACGAGGAACCCAGGCCGCGAAGACAAAGGCGTGAACGAAAAGGCCGGCCGCTGTTGCGACCCGAGCCGCCCGGGGCAGGACGCCGCCCGGTGGTGACATCTCTGGTAACGGCTGTCCAGACACCACAGGAAGCGTACCTTCCGATTCCTGCCTGTCCGGCCGGAGCGCAACAGCCCTTCATGATCCATATATCGACAGCCCGTTGCCGCCCCGCAGCATTTTCGCGCCGACAACCCGCTCTCCACCGAAGCCGTCGAGGCAAACTTGATGGATGAGGCTCGTCCTGCTGGCCGACACGCACGTGCCGGCGCGTGCCCGAGACCTACCGGCCCCGGTGTGGGCAGCGGTCGACGACGTGGACATAGTGGTCCATTCCGGCGACTGGATCGACGTGGCCCTGGTGGAGCAGCTTCGGGCCAGGGCTCCGCACCTGATCGGCTGCTTCGGCAACAACGATGGACCCGAGATCCGCAAGCTGCTACCGGAGGTGGCACGTGCCGATCTCKACGGGGTCCGGACTGTGGTCGTGCACGAGACCGGAACAGCCACCAACCGGAACCAGCGGATCAGCCTCCGCTACCCCGACGCCGACCTGGTCGTCTTCGGCCACTCGCACATCCCCTGGGACGCCACGGTCGAACGGCCGGACGGCGGCGGACCAGTCCGGCTGCTCAACCCCGGCTCCCCGACGGACCGCCGCCGCCAGCCACACCACACGTTCATGACGGCGTCGATCACCAACGGCCACCTGGACGACGTCGTGCTGCACCAGCTACCGCCGCACTGACGCCCGTTCGGAGATCGCGGGCCGATGCTGTACTCTTGCTCAGTCGGTCCGCCACGGTGGCCCGACAGGCGCTCGTAGCTCAACGGATAGAGCACTTGACTACGGATCAAGAGGTTGGGGGTTCGAGTCCCTCCGAGCGCACGCTGGTTGAGGCAGGTCAGAGCCCCGCAGCCGATCACACGGCGCGGGGCTCTGGTCTTTTTTGATCTCTAGTACTGCAGTTTGTACTGCAATTGGAAACGATCAGCTCTCAGACACTCCGACACCACCCGCATCATCGTCACTTTCCGTAGCATCCGGCCGGGTGGGCGGGAACAGCCGGTCAAGGATGGTATCCATGCTCGCCGCCGTCCCACGCCGGACGTCTTCGAGGACATCGATGTAAATGTCCGCCGTGGTGGCAATGCGCGTGTGGCGGAGCAACGCCCGGATCTCGTTGAGGTCCACTCCGGCACGGAAAAGGAGCGTGGCCGATGTGTGCCTGAGATCATGAACACGAGTCCGGCGGACGCCCGCATCCGCACAGACCTTGTCCCACCAGCGGTTGACGTTCCGCGGCTGGATCCCGCGGCCGGTGGCCGTGGTGAACACCAGGCCGTCATCGTGCCAGACCTTCGCCRCCTCTTTCGCCGCGCTCTGCCGCGCCTTGTGCTCGCGGAGCACGACAACGACCATCTCCGGCAGAGCAAGGGTCGCCTTCGACCCCTTGGTCTTCAACTGGTCATCCTCGACCAGCTCCCACCGCTTCCGGCCCGTGTCCGGATCGACGCCGACAAGGCGCCGCCGCTGCTTGCGGCGAATCTGGACCGTGCCCGCGTCCAGATCGACGACATCCCAGCGCAGCCCGAGCGCCTCCCCCTTGCGCAGGCCCAGCGCCAACATGATCATCCACAGCGCGGCGAGCCGATCGACGAGCGCCACCGCCAGCACCCGGCCCGCTTCCGCCTCGGTCAGCGCCCGTACCGGCGCATCGTCCTTGCGCGGCGGCTGGACCAGGTCCGCGACGTTACGGACCAACAGTTCCTCCCGGACGGCATCCTTCAACGCCAGCCGCAGGATCGTCAGCAGGTAACGAACGCTGCGCGCCGACAGCGGTTTGATCGGCTTCGGTTCAGGGGTCTGAACCCGCTTCGGCTTTCCAGGCTTGCGCCCACGTGGTCGCTGTGGCCGATCGGTCCCGACAACCTGCTTCTGCGCTTCCTTCTCCGCGGCCCGGCGTGCCTTCTCCTCCTCCCGCCGCCGACGAGCGGCGACACCGGCCGCGGACGGTTCAGTGAGCTTCGCCGTCATCCACTGCCGGACATGCGCTGTCGACAGCTTCCGCAGTTCGTGACGGCCCAGTACCGGGATGATGTGGAGCCGGACGAGCAGCTCATACGATTCAGCGGTTGATTCCGCCAATGTGCCCGCCACCACCCGGGAGGGCAGCACCACCGTTACCCATTGTTCGAGGTACTCCCCGACCGTCATCCGGGTGGTGACCACCGGCACGCCGTCATCAATAGCCCGGCGCACCTTCTTGATTTCATCGAGGACAGCGTCTCTCGTCCTGCCGTAGACGGTCTTGCGCGTGCCGTCCGGCATGCTGACCTGACCGGCCCAGCCGTTGCGGTACCGGTACGCCGACCCCTCGTTGTTCCCTCTCCGGCTTCCCTTCCCTGCGGCCATCAGGCACCGTCCAACGGGTTGCCGTCCGGCCAGGCGATCCGGTCACACCACGGGCAGCCGTACCGGCTGTCGCCCATGTCGCAGGCGAACACCTCATACCCGGTCGAGTCCTCGAACCAGCGGCCCTGACCACGGTTGGCGCGGTCGAGATGCTCATGCAGRGCTGCGACCACGGACACCGTCCGCGGTCCGTCGTCGGGTTCAGGCAACACGAAAGATCACTCCTTGCCGGAAAACGAAACAGAGAAGAAAAGAAAGGACACGGAAGAAGCGCTAGAAAACGCCGTGTATTCACGTCCCGTGGCGTAGATGGCCCGTTCCTCTGGGCGTGGGAGGGTCTGCCGGGGAACCGGCCGCGTCCAGGGCGCTGACGCGTCACTACGTGATCGGCTACGCCGACCCTGGACCCGTCCGGCTCCCCGACAGGAAAGACGCCTACCAGAGGAACAGGAAAGAAATGGGGAAAAGAACCGCGCGGGTCAGCGCATGGCCGGAATAACCGGCGGGTTCCCGATTCCCTTTGGCAGCAGCGCCGGTGATCCGGGAATCATCCGGAAGATCAGGATAATGTCCACGTCCCCGAGAGCTTCGGTGAACACGGTGTCCACCGGCAGCGCGACGAGCGCCGAGCTCACGTCGACCGGGTCTGCGCCCGGCCGGACGGTTACTTCCCAGTCGCCAGTGTGAGACCGCCGAACGGTCACGAACGGCGGTTGGCCGGACGGGGTGCGCCATGGGCCGTGGGCAGGCGGAATGATGGGCATGGGTCTCGCTCCCTTGACGTGAAGGGTCGGGATCAAGGTCCCGGTGTGGTGTTGGCGCACCCACCGGGACCGCCGTCCTCTTGACGGTTGCCTAGCTCGCGTCGAGTCTGCGGGATGAACTAGGCAACCGTCAAGTAATCTTCTGTCGTGCATCACCTCATGGGCGCCGCGGAGATCGGAAAACGACTCGGGATCAGCCGTCAGCGCGTGAGCCAGCTTGCGCAGGACCCGACGTTCCCGAAGCCCGTTGCCGAACTCGCCGCCGGCCGGATCTGGGAAACCGCGGACATCGAGCGCTGGATTGCCGAACACCGACCCGACACGACCGGCGACGACCGCGAGTGACCGCGGTGGAGCCCGCGCCGTCACTGACTCACGCTGCTTTCTCATCGCCATCACGCCCGCGAAGCCGATCAACATAGGTGACGAGCGCCGCCCGCGGTATCCGCCGCGACCGGTCGATCAACACAGAGTCGATCAACCCCGCCTTCATCAACTGATAGAGCTTCGCGCGGCTCACCCGCAGCTCAGCCGCCGCCTCGGCCGGGGTGAGAAGAAGCTTGTGCACGGTTCCTCTCCGGTAGTCGTCAGATCGAGGACTCAGGCCGCGCGGGGCATGCCGGGGTCGGCTGCCGAAATCGGGTCGGGATGTCCGCGCGCTGCCCGCGCCGCGTCCAGTTGGGCGCGCCACCGGTGACGGTCCGCGACCGCACGCAGCAGCAGATGTTCCCGGCGTGGGACGGCTGGATCACCGGGCCGGAGCAGCGTCCACACCGTCCGCGCCGGGTCAGCACCAGTCGCGGTCGCCGGGCCGGTGGCAACCTGGCCGAGCGCTTCGAGCTGTTCGCGGATCCAGACGACCCGATCGGCCTTGTGATCGGTCAGCGTCTTGCCCGACCACTTCCGGCTGACGAGCACCCGTCGGCCGCCGAAGCCGAGGGTTTCGCGCCGGTGGGCCTTGCCCCGGCAGCGTCCCGGTACCAGCCCGGCCCGTGGGTTCTTCGGCTGGACGGCGTAGAGCAGCCAGTTCGCGCATGTCGGCGAGCACGGTTCGTACCGCAGCGCGTCGGCGAGCCGGTCCACATGCTGTCGCTGCGCGTCGCTGGTCGCCGTATGACAGGCGTCCAACGACTTGGTCAGATACTTCGTCAGGTAGCCGATCAACCGGCCGGTGTTCGCGTTGTTCGCGGTCACCCCGTCGGCACGGACCTGCACCCCGAACCGGACCACGTGCGCGGGTTCGGCATCCTCCCCGAGCGCGTCCAGCGCCGCATCCCAGGTCGGCAGCGGTGCCCCGGTGTCCGGGTCGACGTAGCTGCCGGCCCGCTCCTCCCAGACCGGCAGCCGACCCGGGCCGTAGACCGGCCGGTCACAGGCAGGCCACCACACCTGGTGATAGGTGGCCGCCGCGACCTGGCGGAGCAGCACGCGCGGGATCGTGCCGCGTATCGCCGCGTGCAGGTGCGGGGCGAGCCGGCGTTGCGGTTCCAGGCAGGCAAAGTATTGGACGTCCCAGCCGACCGCGCGGCGGAGGTTCTGCCAGAACCGGTCGACGAGCTTGGGGAAGTGGATCGCGTCCCGGGCCGCCCGCCGGTAGTCGTAGCCCTCCGGATCCACCGGCGTGCCGTCGCTGGTCACCCGCCCGTACGAGTCGCAGGTCAACGTCAGGAACATCGACGGCCGCCACACCGTCCCGTCCGCCGCGGTGAACGTCCGCCCCACGGTGCGCCGCTCCACCGGCAGCCGGGGCATGTCCGGGGCATCCTGCCGCCGTTTCGTCGACCGGGTCCGCCGGGGCCGATCCCGAGTATCCGGGGCGGTCTTCCCACGGACACCGAGGTCGGTCAACGCGGCGTCGACCTGCGAGATCAGATCATCCACCTCGGTGACCTGCTCCACGTCGTGGCCGGTGACCGCGTCGACGCGGACGGCTTCGAGATCGGCGCGGAGCTGGACAAGGGTTTTCGCGTCGTCGCCGGGCGGGTCCGGGTCGGGGAGCGGTTCGTCGTCGAGGTGCCAACCGGCCTTGCACTGCGCCATCCGCAGCTTGCGTGCCCGGTCCGCGCACGGCGGGCACTTCGATGCCAACGTGGCCCCGCACGGCACCGGGACGGTTTCGCTCTCCCCGGTGACGGTGTCGATTTTCCGCATGGCCAGCGGTCGGATGCACACCCCGTTGTCGACCGCGACCGCCTCGAGAACCTGCCGAGCCAGCGGCAGGCGCATCCGCGCCGCCCGGCTCCCCGCCGCAGGCTCAGTGCTCGACTCGGTCACGCTGCCTGTTCCTCCTGTCCGTGCTCGTCGTGCTCCTGGCCGCCGCCGTCGGGATCGTCGGGGGGCGGTTCCCGGCAGCCACACACCCGCCCCCGCCCGACCGGCGCCCGGCAACCGGCATCGCCCCGGTGTGCCACCCACAGATGCCGGCACCAGGAGCAGACCGGCAGCACGTACACCGGGGCGTAGCGATCCGGTTCGGTCATGCCGCCCAGCCGTTGATGTCCGGGGTCCAACCCCCGTCGCGATCATCGAAGTCGAACGTCGCACCGGTGACCGGTGGTTGGTAGCGGTGGGCCATCCGGGAGATTTCGGCGTCGTCGATCCAGGCGGCCCGCGCCCGGACCGGGTCGGCCTGCCCGTCGGCGAGCACATAGCCGACCCCGGGCAGCCCCTCGGGGATCTCCTCCGCCCGTGCCCCGCGATCCCGGGTGCCGTCCCCGAGAACAAGATCTACCTGGTCGGCTTCGGTCAGCCGCAACGCCACCCGCACCGGGAACAGATCCCGAAACGGCAGCACCTCCTTACGCGGGTCCTGCACAGCCCCGATCATCACCACCCCGGGCGCCCGGCCCTGCGACAGCAACAGCGGCAACGAGGCGGACAACCGCCGCTTCAGCTCCCGGTCGGTGACATAGGCAGTCAACGCGGCGAGCTCATCGACGATCACGACGATCAGCGGTTCGTCCACGGTCGGGGTATGCAGCCGGGTAACCCCGCGCAACCGTCCGRCCCGCTCCCGCATGACCGATACCGCGTCATCGAGCAGGTCGGCGATGCCGGCCGTGTCGGTGGCGAACCGGGTAAACATGCCCCGGCCGAACGCCAGCTCCATCCCGCCCTTCGGGTCGGCTACCCACAGTTCGACCAGCCCGGCACGCACCGCCGGGCCAAGCCCACGGATCGTCGACCAGAGCACCGACCCCTTACCCGCCCCGGTCGCCCCGGCCACCAGCACATGCGCACCGCGCACCGGCAACCGCCAGAGTTGGCCGTCCTCCCGCCGGCCCACCGGAATCCCCGACAGGTCCACCGGAGCGTCGTCATCCCAACCGTCACCGTCTCCGCCATCGTCGTCCGCGTCGGGGCCGTCGAGATCGGCCGGGGGAACGAGGTCAGCGAGCGGGTCACGGTGGGTGAAGTCCAGCCAGATGTACCCCACCCGGGTATCCGGGCGGACCCGGCATGCCTGCGCGCGGAACGCCTGCCGCAACGCCTCGGCCTGCTCCGCCCACTGCTGCGGGGTCTGCCCGTAGAGCAGTTCGACCCGCAGCCGGTCGGCCCACCGGTCGGAACGGACCTGCCGGATGCGGGGGAAGGTCTCGGCGAAGGCGACCCGRTCACCGTTGGACACCGGAATGCGGATCGCCAGCCCGGTGTGCACCATCACCGGCCGCCACCGCCACCGGTACACCATGAGCAGCCGCAGCCGGCCACGCAGCCAGCGGGCCAGCCAGGCGAACGACCGGCGGTGCGCCAGCCGCCACCCCACCGCCAGCACCACGACGGCGAGGAGCACCAGGCCCAACCCGGCCAGCCCCCACCGGTCCCGGATCATCGCCACCGTCAGCAACAGACCCACCAGCACCGGATGCCGCAGCACAAAGAGCACCAGCCGGGCGCATATCCGCCCGGCCAGCCCGACCAGCACCACCCACAGCGGCACGTCGACTTTCGGATGCCGGGTCGGCACCTCGGGAAACGGCCGGGAGCCGTTGATTCTGGCCATGACAGATCACACCCACCCTGCATCAGAAGAAAAGAGAAGACCGAGGTCCGGGAGGCTGGCCAGCCGCGTTCTACAGCCGTCCCGGACCGTCGAGAAGAAGACCGCGGATCAGGCCGCTATCGCCGGGCCATCACCGAATGTTTCGGAGTCGTCCGGCAGACGGAGCGCTTCGCATTCGATGAGGAAATCGTTCACGGCATCTCGCAGTGCATATGCGAACGCGATATGAGTGCGGGTCACCGCCCGGCCCGCGGTAGTGAGGTTCACCGAGGTTCCACCGACACGCAGCATGAGGAACGGTGGCCGGTGGTCGTGGGAACGGCATGTCACCGACGCGTCCGGCCCGACGTGCAGGGAGACAATCGACGTCGAACGCTCCTGGGATCGTTTCATGCCRCCGCCCCCGTCGAGCCCCGCCCACCGGCCGTTGTCCGGACCGGTCGCATGCCGGTTGCCCGCAACGCGAATTCCTGCCGCGGCTGGGTACCGTTCGTGCTMACCCACGGTGTGAGCGTCAGCCCGTCGAACTCCACCGGCCGGAACGGCGTGCCCGGCATCGGCTCCGGGGGCACCGGCCGGACAGGAGATGAGATCTTCACCTTCACTTCCGCCGACCCCGCACGCGCCTTGGGATCCGCGTCCACCACCCGTGCCACCCACACCAACTCGCCGGTGTCCTTGTCCCGCTCCTGCGCATCCAGGATGCCCGCCTTGCTCTTCTCATAGTCGCTGGCCGGTTCCACCCCGAGCACGTACGCGCCGTGGGGGAACACGGCCGCGAACGCCACGGGAATCCGTCGCGGTATCGCCATCGTCGTCTGCCTCTCGCCTTCCTGYCGGGTTGTCGTGGGTGACCGCCCGGCCTGCCGAGATACACAGTGGACCACTTGGCAACCGCTACTCAACCCGTATACAACCGGCGTATGCGCCCCCAGTATAAGAGCCATACCGAATCAGTCTGACCGGCGATGCGAAAGCCACTTGTTCATACCGACCTGGTATGACACCGGGGTTCCGTCGAAATCTCGCTTGCTATCCCGCTAATATGCGGGCCATGACTGACCGGAATACCTCTCGGGTCTATACCGCCCGTCGACCGGTCGACGGCGAGGACTGGGCCGCCGTCGCGGCGGCACTCAACGCCCGGATGGCCGCCCGCCGCATCGGCCAACAGCAGCTCGCCGAAGCGTCCGGGGTGTCGGTGTCCACGGTCCGGCTCGTCCAGCACGGCACCGGACGCCGGTTCCAGAACAAGACGTTGACCGCGCTCGCCCGCGCGCTCGACTGGCCCGACGACTACCTGATAACCGTGCTGCTTACCGGCCAGCCGCCCGGCACGCCCGGTAGCGCCGACGAGCCGGTCACCAGCACCCTGCGCAGGATCGAGGACCGTCTCATCGACATCGACCGCCGACTGGAAACCGTCGAACAGATCATCGGTGAACGCGACACCGCCTCCGAGAACGCGTAAAAGGGGCTGATCCCGGCGGACACGCTCTCTCCCGTGTCCCGGGCTCAGCCCCTCTGTGCCATACGGCCTGACGGCCGCCTCTACCGCATCCGATCAGTCCGGTGCGGCCGGTGGCACCAGCACCACCGCCAACGCGCGGCGGACCGCGGCCAACGCCTCAACCCGCCCGGCCCAGTACGCCGTCCGCTCACCCGAGGTCATCCACGCCGCCGCCCGCGGCGTGTCCTCGGGCAGCCCGAGGACCGCCCCACCAGCCGCATCCGGTACCTCCCGGCAGGACCGCGGACCGTCCACCGGCTGGACCGGCTGGACCGGCTGGAACAGCAAGGTCACCTCAACGTCCCCGAACGCCTCCACGAACCGCACATCGTCCGGCAGCGTCGCCCACATCCGCAGCAGGTCCGCCGGACGCGCCGCCGGTGGGACCGTCACCGCATACTCGCCCGCTCCGGCCGCCCGCCGCGTCCTGCTCACCGGCGGCCACCCGCCCGCCGTGCCGCCCGTGCCAGCGCCGCATCCAGCAGCATCCGGCTACCCGCCGGGGGCGTCACGGCGTCGACGAAGAAGAACAGCGGCGTGACCTGATAGTCGTGCCAGCCCTGCTCGATGGCGAACAGCTCCGCCGACCCGGGAGAATCAAACGTGATCGTCGTGTCGCGGACCCGTCGTTCCCCTCCCGGTTCGAAGCGGATCACCCCGTACAGCAGGGGTACCCGCCCATCCCGCCCGCCGTCCACCGTGCCCGCCTCGGCCGTCGTCACCGGCTCCACCGTCCCATCCCATCGTCGGCTTCTGGACGCCGGCCCGGCCCCGCGGAGACGACGCACTCGACGCGGAACCGGACCGGTTGGACACCAGGCTCACCGCCGGCATGCCACCCGCGAAACGCCAAGTCCGCATACGGCGTCGGTGTGATCCGTCCGGCCGGATAGCCGCAGGAAGGCGGTTGGTGACCGGTACACAACCGGCGGAATGCCGCACCGGTGCCATACCAACCTGGCATGGACGCGCTACTGTCAGCATGCCGTCCTGCACACCGCTGACCCCGGCTGTCGGCTCCACCAACAGAAGGCGAGATGCCGTCCACCACCGGCCCCTACACCGTCTCCCCGCAGTTACTCGACCGGGACGACATGCGCGCGGCGCTGCACGCCCGCGACTTCGCCACCATCTTCCGGCTGTTGAAGAAGTACGACGGCGCCAGTCAGGACCGCATCGCCTCCCCGGTCGACGGGCTCACTCAAAGCCGGGTCAGCCGGATCATGCGCGGGCAGGAACGCATCGTCTCCATCGACCTGATCGAACGCATCGCCGACGCCCTGCGCATCCCCGGCGCCGCCCTGCGCCTGGCCCCCCGCCCGTGGGAAGAGGTCACGTCAACCGGTACGGTCCCCGCTCAGCCGCCCGCAGTGTCCGCGCCCGTTCACGAGACGCCACCCGCCGCGCCGTCGGGTGACGAGCCTCCGCGGGGCGCCGAGGACCACAGCCTGACCGTCGATCTCGACATCGCCGTGGACGGCTGGGCGACGATCACCTACCGCCACGACCTGTTCAACCCCGGCCCGCGGCCGCTGACCCGCCTGGCCCGCGAGCTGTGGTTCGAGAACACCCGCGGCCCGCTGGCCCTCACCGCGCTGCCCAGCGACGGGCACAACGTCATCATCCAGCGGATCCACGACACCCCGTCGATGGCCAAGTTTGCCTGTCAGATCTTCCCCGCGATCCAGCCCGGTGCCTCGGCGTCCGTCGGCTACACCTGCGAAGGCGGACAGTTCGTCTCCGATCACTACTGGCGGCAGTCCATCACCCGTCCCACCGGCATCCTGACGATCCGGTTGCGTCACCGCGGCGCGGCCAGTCTCACCCGCTGCACCGCCGCCGAGGAATACGCCGACGGCTACGAGGTCACCGCCACCGACAGCCTGACCGTCACCAGCGACGGCACGGACATCATCATCGAGCTGGTCCGTCGCGATCTCGGCCCCGGCCAGGCCGTCACCCTCCGCTGGGATGTCACCCGTGCCCCTGCGTGACGACATCGAAACCGTCCTGCGGGCCTGGGACGCCTACGAACAGACCCGCGGCGCACCCGCGATCATCGACTACGACTGCGCCCCCACCGGCGAACCGGTCACCCCGGCCGGCAACCGCCTAGACGTCCATGCCCGCCTGACCGACCTGCACCGCCGCGCCCTGGCCGAGGACAACCCGGCGCTCAGCCAGCGGACAGCCGCCCACCTCGCCTACCTGGACGCCCTGCTAGGCGTCCGCACCGACCTGGACAGCTACGTCACCCGCACGCAGGGATGCCCGGCCGCAGGATGGCCCGACGAGTACGTCACCGCCGTGGGGGACCGCGCCCGCACCAGCCTCGCCACCCTCGGCATCGGGTGGGGGCCGAATACCGGCGCCGATCTGACCGCCGCCGAAATCCCGGTCGATCCGGTCGACRCCCCCGAGCTCATCCGCGCCGCCGCCACCAACGCCGAACCCGCCGTGCGCACCCTCGTGGGCAGCGCCGCACCGTACACGCTGGCCATCGAAACGGTGGATGTGGACGCCTACTGGTCGTACTGGCTCGACGGCGCCGGCCAGAACGTACGGCTACGGTTCAACCTCCGCAACGCCACCTTCACCCAGGTCCGCATCCGCCAGTTCGCGTTGCATGAAATCCTCGGCCACGCCCTCCAAAGCGCCAGCTACGCCGCACACTGCGCCGGTAATGACGTGCCGTGGGTGCGGCTGCTGTCCGTCCACGCACCCCATCAAATCCTGCTCGAAGGACTCGCCCAAGCCCTCCCCCTGTTCGTCGCCGCCGCCGACGAACCGCTCATCGCCCGGGTCCGTCTCGACCACTACCTTCAGCTCGTCCGCGCCGAACTGCACCAGGCCATCRACACCKGGGTTACCGTCGCCGGCTGTGCCGCGCACGCCCGCGTCCGGGTGCCGTTCTGGGACGACACCCAGATTGCCGACATCCTCACCGACCGCGGCGCAGACCCGCTCCTGCGCTCCTACCTGTGGTCCTACCCGGCCGGGATCGACTGGTTCGTCACCCTCGCCGACACCGCCGACACCACCACCGTAGGAAAGGTCTTCCATGCCGCCTACCAACAACCCCTCACCCCGACCGACCTTGCCGACCTCTGGCCGGCTGGCCCCCCTCCCGGCGGACCCGGCACCCCTGTTCGTCTACGGAACACTCCTGTTCCCTGACGTGGTCCACACCCTCATCGACCGCGACCCCCACCGCACATCCACCATCGTCCCCGGATGGCGTGTCGCAGCTCTCCCCGGACGGGTCTACCCCGCCCTCATCCCCGACCCCGACGCGACCGCGTCCGGACAACTCCTCGAYGACCTCACCGCCGCCGAATGGCACACCCTCGACGCGTTCGAAGCCGACTTCTACACCCTCACCCGAGTCACAATCCCCGACCACCAGCCCGACCACGCCTGGACCTACGCCACCAACGACCCCACCACCGTCGAACCCACCGTATGGAACCCGGACACCTTCGCCGAGCAGCACCTACCCGCCTACCTCACCAACTGCACACGCTGGCGCCAGCACCACGACACCACCCAGTAAGCCTGCACGTTGCCGAATCCCTCGATTTAGAGATCAAGCGCGTGACGTGGGCCGCGCCGCGCGACGGCTGCGCGTGGCGCTGACGCGCCATGCTCGCCGGCGCGTCGCCACCCCGCACCACGTGCGGCAAGGTCATCCTCGGCTCACTCCTCGGTTCGGGCCGAGGAAGCCGTTTCTGCCCCGCGTAGACTCTCGGGAATGTACTTATCGTAGCTATTGCGAAGGTATTGCGTAACTCTGTCGTCGGTAGCTTCGAACTTCAACTGCTCCCGGAAGAACCACAGTTTCCGCTCGGTCTCGTCAAAGATTTCTCCCCATGTCTTCACCCAAACCTGGTACTCGTCCTGATCGTCGGCAAGGCCCGGCGCTTTCCCTACCTGCCTGATATCTCGGCGAATCTCCGTGTGAGTGTCATAGGTGACAAGTACGAATTTCCATTTGCATGCAGTACCTCGGAACTGTGGATCTTCTACGATCGCACGAGCGTATGATTTAATCTGATAGAGTTCTTCCTTTCCAACAGGCAGTGACGGCCGCTTCAGCTCCACGATAAGCCGTTCGTTCTGACGCTCGTCCCCGATGCYACGATAAAGAAGAATGTCTACGCGGCCTGTGCGTCCATCCTCTCGCCGGACTGTCTTTAGGTTTGCTTCAAGTACAATCTCGTCGCCTAAAAGATGCAAGTGCGAGGCCAGTGCAGACGTCAATCCTATCTCCGAACGAGCGAGTGTCCATTCTTCGCCGAACAGCCAARGGTTGCGCGCTACCATCGGATGAAGCTGGTCTACCTCGCGTAGCTCGACTCTTGCATCTCTATCTGCGAAGATCTTACGAAGCCCACCAATAAAGTTCAGCCGATTTGTGACAGTTGTTGCTGCGCTAATTACGTTTGTCAGTTCCGTTTGTTCCAGGAGGTGCGAAAGGTGGTCCCGCTCCTCCTGGGTGAGCGACAAGACCTTTTCTAGTATGTCATGGAGAGAACCAGGGTTGCTCTCTAGTGCGGACCTAATTAGGTTTACGGACAGCTTTCGCGGATCACCCTTTCCAGGCAAGGCCGACCTGGYAACAGTTACTACTAAGTCGAAAGTCTGCCGTTCTACGACTTCTGTAGCGTCCCTAGCAGCCCCGATGTAGGGGTAAATCCCCTCGTCCTTCAACTGCTGTACGACCTGGCCTGAAATTTCTTTGTGTCGTTTAGAAAGATGCTTCCGTATCGCCTTCTCCGCAGCGTAGAGAAGCGGTGAATGACTCATCTCCAGAAGGTGAAGTTCTTCGCTGCTCTGATTATTGAATCGATCCGATCTTAGATAGGGAGTGAAAGAAACAACTGGCTCGGTCCAGTCCTGCCCGTGTTCGGCGAGTGCGATTCCATCTGCGTTGCAGACCAGCAGCTTACGGTTGCGCGTTCGCTCTTTCCACTCTACAAACGTCACGAATGRGGGTCGAGAATCTTCCKCGTACTCAGAGGGCAARTCGATCTGCAGATCAACGATCTCGCTAATTATCGACTCGACGTCGAGTTCCTTGCCATCGTAGATGACAGAGACAAAGTTGTAGGCTCTCAAGTAGAAAGCAAGGCGCGCCGTGAGGTTAGATCTAGCTTCTGGCACTTCAAKGGACCCCAGCCTTTTCCCCTGTGGCACCAGAATTGTGACAGTGGTCCCTGTAGGATCGGAGGTCGCAACAGGCTCGTCGATGCGCCAATGCGTAGGGCGCGATGTTTCTGCGTAGATCTTCGTACGATAGTTTTTTCCATCAATCGTTACTATCGAGTYCCAGGTTAGGAAACTCCCCAAGGCGAAACCAAAAAGGCGCCCCTCGCCCTTTTTACCGTGAAGGATTCTTTGATTGCCCTTGGTGTGAGTTCGAAATGCTTTCCRTGTATCGCCGTACTCTAGGAATGAGCTTCGAGCCTGTTCGGGAGTTATGCCGTCGCCGTCGTCAATGACAAGAATCCGCTCGAGAGCTTGCATTGCTGTTCTTTTAAAGTCTATTCGGACCTTCTTTGCATTGGCGTCCAGGGAGTTCCAGACTAGCTCCGCAACCGCGTCTATAGGCTTTCTATTTGCATATTGGCGAATCTTGGATTCTCCGACCTCAAGATGATAGTCGGTCATGATYGAAATCCCATCAGCTCAAGGGCCGCATGTCCTCCGACGCGGGTGGTTGTACGTAAGCCCCCGGATCTTCTCATGGAGGATYACGTTACAACGAACCTCGGACATGTAGGCATGTAACGTGGCGACCGGCCCCGACGCCGAACAAGTCAAGCCCGCGTCCGCCGGCGAACTGTGATGGATGCCGGTAGACGCAGGCAGGGCTGTGATCTGGCACGACGAGCGTGGGGGTCAGCCAACGGCGTGGGTCGATCTTGTGGCTGTACGCGGGGCGGGCCAGCCGTCCGCCGCTGGAACCGTTGTGGCAGCGTTCGATGCTGCCAGGCCGCGCGACCGCCTGCGCGCGGCCTGGGGGCCGGGCGCGTCGCCGACCCGCCACCCCGCAGACCCGCACTTGGGATCCGGACAAAAAATCGCGCTACCGAACTCTGTGCCGCCCGGCGCGCGTGCAAGGGGAGCGGCAAAAGCCAGCAAAGCAAAGAATATCTAAGCTGGCTTCTTGTGGAATAATTACGGCCGAGAATCGGTGGCAGATACGGATGGAGATGCTTGGTTTTCACCCGAAGAAGTTGCCTGCGAAGCAGGTGGCGTGCTCTCCGCAGGCATACCCGGGGCAGTCCCAATGGGAGGATCAGGCAGGGAAAAAATTAATTCACCCTTGGCTGGGTATCCGCCACCCAATATAGCATCACCAACACCATCCGGCACTCCTGTAATCGCAAGGTCTCGCTCAGACTCGCTCATCGTGAGTCACCCTGTTCTGAAGACGAAGCACCCGATCCGCCTTCTGAACCAGGGCCAGGTCCTGGAGGAGGAGGCGGAAGCTCGTTGACAACTTTCCCCGAGCTCGGGTAGCCACCMCTCTTTTCATCAAGTGTCAATATTTTTTCGAATTGATCGTTCATATTACCTCCGCAAACTCAAGAAGCTCAATTTCTTCCCAGCGAAGAAGTAACGCCGAGTTTCTACTCTTAGGACGTCCGTCTTCTAGTATGAAGTCACCGGTCGCACCATTTACTTCTATTGTACGCGAGACTAGTAAGTCGGGTTCACTCGGGTAGCCCGCAGCATACGAGTTGAGGCCAGTTGGACTCGGTCCATAGAATCCAGCGACCCATATTCCGGACTTTAGCTTAATTCTGATGTACCCCTGCGGACCTCTCGCGAATAGATGATCCCAGGCGCGAGGCGCGGGAGCAGGACCAGTGACGATCCTTACCCACCTCCAGTTCTTACGCCATGCCGTCCCCACAAACAAGCCACACGAGATTGGAATTAGTATGTATGCCAGACTCRTTATCTCAATAAGCCAAAGCGATATCTTGCCATTCGCAAGCTTGCCGGTATGGATATAGTCACAATAAATTATATAAGTAAGCACGGAGAAGACGGCATGAAACAGTGCGCTAACGGCAATGAATCGAATAACTCTGTCCGATACGGTGCTTCCAAATGCGCCTACAATTCTCTCAACGGTAAACGTATAAGCTGCACCTGGCAAGACTGCTACGGTCGCGATCGTCAACGCTTGAAGAGTCTCAGGCATGCTCCCTTTCTGTCTTTTAAGATTCTCCCCAAAATGGGGCCAGCCGTGGGATTGGACATCAGCTAGATCACAAAGAATCTAGAAGTCGTAAACCATTACCTGTAAAACCTGACAGTGGTCAAAAATCTAGAGTTGAGCCAGAATCCGCTGCTAGATCATTTGCGGGTTACCATGAAGATCCAAAGAGAGATGAACAGCATACCACCAAGAATTACGCCATTTCTGAAATAGATCCATCGATCGGGACTGGAATATCTGACTACTGGCACCCTTGACGCAGAATCGATCTGTCGATCCGCGACATTAAAATTATTTTGGYGACGCTCCGACCAGCTATCAACATCGACTCTTTTCAGCTTGTCCGCTGCAGAGTCGAGCAAATAAGCATGATTCTCTATATCTTGTAGCATTTTTGCCGCACTGTGAAGCGTCATTRCATTTTCCTCAAGACCGCCAAGCATACGGGCCGAGTGGGCGAGCAACTCGATCGCATCGACATCAAGCTGCGGTCGATCAAAGGCTTCATAAACCAGCTCTCTAATTGCGAATGCAATTTCCTGATTCGTGGTAGCGATGTCGTCGAGGGCGGCATCAATTCCCTCGCGAGTCGCTTCTACTGCTTCACCTATCATATTTTCCAGTCGCTGTTCTGTGACCGCAGACAACGCCTTTAGGCGATTACCCAGGTCGCCTTCTGCCTTCTTTTTCCATTCACGTAGAAGAGAGGCCGGGTACCGGTCTCGGGTCGGGGTTCGATCGATGACCTTATGATGTACGGTACAAAGAAGTATTAGGTTACCGAAAGCCTGACGTTCGGCAAGCGACATCGCCGGGTCGTAGCGGGCTCCRCTCGGTTCTAACGCACAGATATGCGCAACATCAACATTTGTGAGAGGTTCGCCATCGACGAACTTCATCACCGGCTCTCTGTAACTAGGTTCATAGCAATATCCCCGGGCGAGCGTAAATAGAGCGTTCTTCACCCCGGCCGCAAAGTCCGGTCTACCCACCCCGCCTCCTGTATATTTCTCCGCGAGCACCTCAAGGTGCTACCATCGATCGATCATACCGGATCCACGGAGCGATGAATACAGCCCAACTTGGCATTCGCTCTGGTTCTACTGGGACGGGTTGGCCTGCCCTCAGACAGTCACGTACGGTTGCTGCGGCAGCCTGGCTTCTTCCCTTCGTAGACACCGCGGTTTCACACTCCAACTGCCTCCCCCAGTACAGCCGCCATTCGCGTACAGCCAAGCCCAGAGATGACGGCGGATGCCCCCGGATCGCGAACAGTCCGAACAACGGAGATTAATGGACGACTACCGCC